>DAOVJB010000126.1 GCA_030673425.1 Elusimicrobiota bacterium
CTTTCTATCCCTTTGGCTTGAGATCCCCGGAAGATATTCCCTCCGCCTACAACAAGGGCTATCTGGACGTCTATCTTATTAATTTCTTTAACCTGTCGGGCAATCACATCCACCTTATTGAAATCTATGCCGTGTTTTTGTTCCCCAAGCAAAGCTTCACCACTCAGCTTCAACAGAACCCTTCTATACTTAGATTTCTGTTTCACCCTATTTACTCCTTTATTTATTGCGTATATTTGGACTTCCTAGTCTTTGCCTAGTTCAAATCGCACAAACCTTCTTACAGAAATGTTTTCTCCTAGTTTAACAATATATCCTTTAACAAAAGCATCAACATTCGCATTGGACTCTTTAATAAATGGTTGTTCCATAAGACATACCTGGGCAAAATATTTATTCATCTTACCATCAACTATTTTATCAACGACATTTGGAGGTTTATTCTTAATCTGGTCTTTATATATTTCTTTTTCCTTACTAATAATTTCCTCCGGAACCTCTTCACGTCTTATATAGACTGGATTAGAAGCGGCTACTTGCATAGCTAATTCATGAGATAACTCTGAAAATTCTTTTGTCTTAGCTACAAAATCAGTCTCACAATTTAATTCTATCAAAACACCTATTTTGCCTCCGTGATGGATATATGAACTGATTAACCCATCTTTTGTCTGGCGGCTGAGTTTCTTTATAGCTGAAGCCATTCCTTTCTTGCGCAAAAACTCAACAGCCCCTGTCAAATCTCCCTTGGCTTCATCAAGTGCCTTCTTACAATCTAAGATCGATGCAGCCGTCATTTCCCTTAATTTTTGTACCGCACTAACATCTACCACTGGTTGATTCCTCCTTTATTTATTATCTTTAATTCTTTTCAGTAACATCTTTATCCTTGCTTAATTCTATAGGCTCTTCTTCTGTCCCCTTTAAGAACGCCTCCTGGTCCGCCTCAGCTTTCTGTGCCTGGTTTTCCTTATCTTTAAATAACTGATTCCCTTCGCTAATTGCGTCAGCAACTATTGAACTCATTAATTTTATTGCACGTATCGCATCATCATTGCCCGGGATAATATAATCAATGTTGTCTGGGTTACAATTACTATCTACTACAGCTACCACAGGTATTTCCAACTTATTTGCCTCAGCCACAGCTATTGTTTCTACCCCAGGGTCAATAATAAATAACGCACCGGGGAGATCTCTCATTCCCCTAAGCCCTTTTAACACTTTCTCCAATTTTATTCTCTCTTTCTCCAATTTAGCCGCTTCTTTTTTGGATAACTTGGCAAAATCATCATTCTCTTTCATCTTTTGGAGCCCCTCAAGACGGTTAATACTATTTTTTATAGTACCAAAATTTGTGAGCGTTCCCCCAAGCCATCGTTTATTCACATAAAACATGCCACAACGATTAGCCTCATTAACTAGGGGATCTTGAGCTTGCTTCTTAGTTCCGACAAATAAGATTGTTTCTCCGTTTGCCACCGTATCCCTGATAAACTTATACGCTTCCTTAACTTTTCTTACAGTCTTTTGAAGGTCAATAATATGTATCCCGTTTCTCTGGCCAAAAATATATTCAGCCATTTTAGGATTCCATCTTTTTGTTTGATGGCCAAAATGGACACCTGCCTCCAATAGCTGTTTCATCGAGATTACTGCCATTTCTATCCTCCTTTTCTTTTCTTTTTATCATTCACAAAACTAAAATTTCAGATAATAAACACAGGTATTGTTAGATAATTCCATCGACCCACACCCGGTCGGGTCACCATCAATATCTGTACTTCTATATCTATTTTGTGAAATATGTTATTTTTAATTATTATCTGTATATAAACCAAATCGCCATAATTGTCAATACTATTATTATAAGACCCAGAATCAAATTACGCTTGATAAATACTACTATCGGATTGGTTTTCTTTATTATTTCTACTCTATCTTCTTGCGACAGTATAGCTTTACCTATTATCCTTGGACTAAACGTTGTTTTTATTATTACTTGTTGCTCTCGAATTTCCACATTATCCACCGGTACCACCAGAGGAACTATCTCATCCTGTTGCTCCCCTCCTAAAAGCTTGGAAAGATAACGCGCAATATCACGCATATCAACAATCTTGGCTGAAACCAAATTTCCTTTCCTTAAATTAACAGCAGCGATACCCTTTAAGGAATCAAAAACCAATTCGGTTTTCAATATAATTGTAGAATCTTTCTTTCTTTCTCTCTCATAGGAGGACTCATCCATACCATCTTCAGGGTCTTTCCTTAATTCCTTAAATTGAGCCAGGTTAAGCTGCTCTAAAGAAGTACTAAGTATCACTTCCTGGTCACCCGTAACCATCTTTATCTCTGAGAGTAACGTCGTTTCTACTTCCCTCGAATCCAAATTTCTTAAATACTGAAAAAAAGTTTTGTTTTCATCCCTTGCCAACCTAGTCTGCAGACAATGTTGTAAATTCTGGGTTAAATCTTGAATACTTCCTTCTCCTAATTTCAATGCATATAACTGTCTTTCAAAATCATGCCAGTTTGTACCAAGATCATTTTCATAAACACCTGGATTATAAGTAACAAGTGCTCCTACACGTACCAGTGCCCTTTGCCTTATATCAGTAATAAGTAAAAAAAGTCCATAAATATTTATTTTTTCACACCTGAATCTCCCCTTAATCGCAACAATATGTTTTAGTAAGGTATTAATAATCCTGATTGCTTTAGATACATCATTATGAGTTGATTCTAAAATCAACTTCGCCTGTTCTTCATCGCAACCTGTTTCTTCCCTTACCAGCTGGATTTTATCCTTCATTAATAAACTCCATCTATGAAAACATTAAAAATTAAAAGTTAAAAGTTAAAAATGCTATGCTCTCGGATGAGCTTTAGCATATACTTTCTTAAGACGCTCAGTAGTTACATGTGTATATACTTGCGTAGTTGACAGACTAACGTGTCCTAACATTTCCTGAACTGCACGTAAATCAGCCCCGGCATTTAACAGATGCGTAGCAAAACTATGTCTTAACGTATGGGGGCTTACCTTTTTTCTAATCCCTGTTAGCTTAATATAATAAGTGACCCTGCGTCTTATACTGCGAGCAGAGATTCTTTTCCCTCTGGTATTCACAAAAAGAGACCTGTTATTATTGATGTCTTTAATTTTATCTCTGATATCAAGATAATTTCTTATAATTCTAACGACTCCCGTTCCAAGAGGAACAAGTCGTTCTTTTCTTCCCTTTCCTATTACCTTTATTACACCGCCTAAGTAATCCAAATCATTTAGATTCAAGGCAACTAATTCCCCTACCCTTATACCCGTTGTATATAAGACTTCCAGGATTGTCTTGTCTCTTAAACCTATAAATGAATCAGATTTGGGTATAGACAATAGGTTGTCTATTTCTGCTACGTCTAAAAAATCAGGTAATTTTTTACCTGCTTTTGGAGTAATTAAATAGAGCGTTGGATTTGACTTTATATAATTCTGTCTGCTTAAAAACCTGAAAAAAGTTCTTAAGCTGGAGACTTTTCTTACCAATGTTACTTTTGTGTAACCTTTCTTCTGCAAATATGCCAGGAAATGTCTCAATAAATTATAACTAATATTACTAACATCCTTAACATTAAGTTCCTTGCCGGAAGCAAGAAACATCATCAATTGACTTAGGTCTTCACGATAACTCTTAATGGTATAAACAGAAGCATTTTTTTCGACTCTTAAATAATCCATAAATTCTTCTATGTGGTTTTGCATATTTATTTTTCTTTTCCTTTACCCTCGTATTTACGGGGTTTCTGTTTAGGATAAATAATTGAGCTGGCATTACCCTCAATGATTAATCTTTCTTCCTCAGTAAAAATAGTCATCTTATCTCCTTTATATTCCCCTTTATTATCTTTCGTGTCTTGATATGCCCAGGGATTACCGGTTAAGATTACCATTTTATCTTTATCAAAATATTTCACAAAACCACTTTTAATCTCGATTACTTCTTTTTGCTCTCCTATACTGATACAATGCACATTACCTTTGCCTTCAACTCTATCCTCATCAACAAAGTTCACCATCTCATCAGCAGTAATCACGGTGTTTCCCTTTACAAGTTTCACGTTCCCCTTAAAGGCAACGATCTTTCCTTTTTGTAACATCTCTATGGTATCACTTGTAATAACAGGAGGAGTATCTTTTGTATTTTCCTTTGCCCAGCTCAATCCAGCATAACCCGTAACTACTAGATAGAAAATATACATAAAAAGCGTAAATAATACTTTATTTATTTTAATTTTTATTCTCATTATTCCTTCTTCTTAGGTTCTATAATTTCTGCTTTTACGTCTTTTTTAATAACTACTTTTCTAAGACCAGGGTCTGTTTCAAACCCGTAACC
>DAOVJB010000124.1 GCA_030673425.1 Elusimicrobiota bacterium
AACCGGCTGTGCCAGGATAATGCGCAAGTTTGCTACAAAAATTAAAGTAAAAGAAGGCAAAATTCTGGATACCTGTGGAACCGGTGGTGACCAGAAACATACTTTTAATATTTCTACTTTAGCAGCCTTTGTTGCAGCCGGGGCAGGTATAATAGTGGCCAAGCATGGCAATAAAAGCGTATCAAGTAAATGCGGGAGTGCGGATTTGTTAGGTCAATTAGGGGTAAATATTAAAGCCTCAAAAGAAATAGTGGAAGAATGTCTGGAAAAAGTAGGAATTGGCTTTTTATTTGCTCCGCTTCTTCATGGTGCTATGAAATATGCGATGCCTGTACGTAAGGAGATGGGAATAAGAACGATATTTAATATTCTTGGTCCTTTAACCAATCCTGCCGGAGCAAGCTATCAATTGCTTGGTGTTTATGATAAGAATCTGGCTAAACCGCTGGCTGAGGTATTGGGCAATTTGGGTACAAAGCATGCATTAGTAGTCCATGGAATGGATGGATTGGATGAGGTTACTACTACTGATAAAACTCTTATTGCTGAATTAAAAAATGGGAAAGTTACCACCTACGAGATAAATTCCGAAGATTTTGGTATAAAGAAAGCTAAAATAGAGGATTTAAAGGGTGGTGAGGCAACAGAGAATGCTGATATAGCCTTAAAGATATTAAAAGGCGAGGAAAAGGGAGCTTTGTCGGATATAGTGGCCTTAAATGCCGGATGTGCTCTTTATGCTTGTGATGAGGCCAAGGATATAAAAGAGGGTGTTAAGATTGCCAGGGAATCTATCAATTCTAAAAAAGCACTTGAAAAACTGGAAGCATTGAAAGAGTGTTCCAATAAATAGGTTTAACGGTAAAAGAATGCAAAATTTTTTAGAAGATATTGTAGCTTATAAAAAAGAGTTCATAGAGCAAAAGAAAGCCAAACTGCCACTTGAAGAATTGCGGTTTAAGGTAGAAAACCTACCTTCATCACGGAGTTTTAAGAAAGCAATCTCAGAGCCTGACGATAAATTACATCTAATTGCTGAGGTCAAGAAAGCCTCACCTTCAGCAGGGGTTATCTGTAAGGATTTTAATCCTTTAGAATTAGCAAAATCGTATGAGGAAAACGGGGCATCGGCAATTTCCGTTATAACCTGTGAGAAGTTTTTTGAGGGTAACTTAACTTATTTAGAAACTGTCAGCAAAAATATAAATATACCTGTTCTTCGCAAAGATTTTATAATAGATAAATACCAGATTTATGAAGCGAGGCTTTTTGGTGCTGATGCTATTCTTTTGATCGCTTGTATCCTTCACGAAGAGCAGATAATGGACTTTATTAAAATAAGTAAAGAGTTATCGATGGATTGTTTAGTTGAGGTCCATTCTGAAGAGGATATAAAGAAAGTATTGAATACTCCTTCAGAAATTATAGGTATAAATAACAGGGATTTAAGAACATTTGCTGTTGATTTAAGTGTTACCGAGAAGCTGGTGCCTCTTATACCCAAAGATAAGGTTATAGTCAGTGAAAGTGGTATTAAGACTGATGATGATATCCACCTATTGCAGAAAATCCCAATAAATGCTATACTAATAGGACAAAGTTTATTAGAATCGCAAGATATAAGAAAGAAAATTCGGGATTTAGGAATTAGAAAATAGAATGGCAAGAATTAAAATTTGCGGGATTACTAATGTGCAGGATGCCCTGTGGGCGGCAAATCTGGGGGTAGATTTTATAGGGTTAAATTTCTATAAAAAAAGTCTAAGAAAAATATCCCTGGATATGGCTAAAAATATTGTAAACGAAATTCCTTCTTTTGTTAAAAGCATAGGTGTCTTTGTAGATGAGGATTTAAAGGTTGTAAGAAAAGTAGCTAATGTATGTGGTTTAGATATGGTTCAGTTGCATGGAAACGAGTCTCCCCAGTATTGTTCGGAGATTCATTCCTCAAATAGTGAACTGAAAATAATCAAGGCTTTCAGGATTAAGGATGAGAGTAGCCTGGAGAATATAAGCGGGTATTCTGATTTTGTAGACTATTATTTGCTTGATACTTATGTTCCTGAACAAGCGGGTGGAACCGGGAAGACTTTTAACTGGGAATTTGCAATAAAGGCTAAGACATTCGGTAAGCCTGTTTTTTTATCCGGAGGGTTGACTCCGGATAATGTAAAAGAAGCCATCCAGAAGGTTCATCCTTTTAGTGTGGATGTTGCAAGTGGGGTTGAGAAGACTCCTCGCAGGAAAAGCTATGAAAAAATGAAAGAATTTATCCAAAAAGTAAGAGAAACTTAAAAAGGAAGAGATATGTTACCAGATAGGAAAGGACATTTTGGTATTTTCGGGGGAAAATTTGTTCCTGAGACGTTGATGGGTCTATTAAGGGAGTTGGAAGATGCATATGAGAAAGCTAAGAAAGACAAAAACTTTCAGAAAGAACTTAGTTATTATCTGAATAAATATGCCGGCCGGCCCACTCCTTTGTATTTTGCTTCAAGATTGACCCAAAAATTAAAGGGAGCAAAAATATACTTAAAAAGAGAAGACCTCTGTCATACGGGTGCTCATAAGATAAATAATACCCTGGGGCAGATTCTTTTGGCCCGTAAAATGGGCAAGAAGAGAATTATTGCTGAAACCGGTGCCGGACAACATGGGGTTGCGACAGCTACTGCTGCGGCAATGTTTGGGCTATCCTGTGATGTTTATATGGGGAAAGAAGACATTCATAGACAGGAATTGAATGTTTTACGGATGAGGTTATTAGGAGCAAATGTTATTCCTGTGAACTCAGGCTCTCAAACACTTAAAGATGCGATAAATGAAACTATTAGGGACTGGGTAACTAATGTCAGGACTACCTACTATTTGCTGGGATCTTGTGTCGGACCTCATCCTTATCCAATGATTGTAAGAGATTTCCAGCAGGTAATTGGTAAAGAAACCAAAAGACAAATTATTGAATCAGAAGGGCGCCTGCCAGATTATTTAGTGGCTTGTGTAGGAGGAGGGAGTAATTCAATAGGATTATTTTATCCTTTCCAGAAATCTAAGGTTAAATTTATTGGTGTTGAGGCTGGGGGGTTGGGAGTTAATACAGAAAAGCAGTCAGCTACATTAATAAAAGGGAAAGTGGGAGTACTTCACGGGACCAAAAGCTTTCTTATCCAGGATGCTGACGGTCAGGTTAAACCTACACATTCTGTTGCTCCGGGGTTGGATTATCCAGGAGTTGGGCCTGAGCATAGTTATTACAAAGTTACTGGTAGAGCTAAATATGTTTCAGTTACTGACAGAGAAACTTTAGAAGCTTTTTCCTTGCTTTCTAAATTGGAAGGAATAATTCCAGCTTTAGAAAGTGCTCATGCTATTGCTTATGCGAAAAAATTAGCGCCGAGTTTATCTAAGAATAAAATAATTATTATTTGTTTATCCGGACGTGGTGATAAAGATATAGGTATAGTTATAGAGGAATTAAAAAAATATAAAGGCAAAACAAGATGAATAGAATTAATGCTAAATTTAAGGAATTAAGGCAAAAAAACAAAAAAGCTTTGATTGTTTTTATTACCTGTGGGGACCCGGACTTAAAAACTACCGAGAAATTAATTCTACAGATGGAAAAACAGGGGGTAGATATTATTGAGTTAGGGGTTCCTTTTTCTGACCCCTTGGCTGATGGACCGACTATTCAAGAGGCATCACAGAGAGCTTTGGCCAATAAAATTAGTTTAAGGAAGATATTGGCTTTTAGTAAGGCTATAAGGCGAAAAACAGAAATACCTCTTGCTTTAATGACTTATTATAACCCGGTATATAAATTTGGAATTAAGAAATTCACACAAGCTGCTGTTAAATCAGGGATAGACGGATTAATTATTCCGGATTTACCCCCTGAAGAGTGTAAGGAGTTAGACTTATTGAAAGATAATCTGGATTTAATCTGTTTTTTATCTCCTACCAGTTCCATAGAACGTATGAAAAAAATAGCAAAAGTTAGCGGTGGTTTTATTTATTATGTTTCTGTAACCGGGGTTACCGGGACAAGGAAGACTTTATCGGGAAATTTAAGGGCTCATTTAGCACAGATAAAGAAAATTACTACAACACCTTTAGCGGTAGGATTTGGTATATCCACACCAACTCAGGCAAAAGAGGTGTCTAAGTATGCTGACGGTATTATAGTAGGCAGTGCGATTATTGATATTATTAAGAAAAATTTAGGCAAGAAAGATTTAGTAAAGGAAGTTGGCAAGTTTGTTGGAAATTTAAGACAAGCGATAGATTAGGAGGATATATGGCTGTTGAATCCCCTAAAGATAAAAAAGGCGTTCCTGTGGGTTTATGGACAAAATGCGATGGATGTAACGAGATAATCTATAAAGATGAACTAAGTAAAAATTATAAGGTA
>DAOVJB010000045.1 GCA_030673425.1 Elusimicrobiota bacterium
AGTCCTTATGAAATCTTAAATGCGGTCCCCAGGCCTCATCAACCAGCAGTAATTTTTTATGTTCATGGACAATCTTAGCAATTTTCTTTGTGTCGGTACAAATCCCGTGATATGTGGGACTGCTGATTAATACAGCCTTTGCTTTGGGGTGTCTCTTCAGCGCCTGCTCAACCTGAACCGGTGAAAGATTATATAATAAATTCAGCTCTTCGTGTATATTCGGCCTTATATATACGGGTGAAGCACCGCTTAAGATAATCCCGCCGATTACGGATTTATGCGTGTTACGGGAAACAATTATCTCATCTGTTGGATTACAGACTGACATTATCATAGCCTGCACTCCAGAGGTACTCCCGTTTACCAGAAAGAACGAATGCTTTACCCCGAACGCGCTGGCAGCAAGTTCTTCTGCTTCTTTTATGGGACCTGTCGGATGATGAAGTGAGTCTACATCATCAAAAACCGTGACATCCATGGAATATATATTTTTACCTGTAAAATTCTTAAGTCTTTTATCTATACTTCTGCCGTTCTTATGCCCCGGGGTATGAAAAGATACCATTTTTTTCTTAGCATGATTTAATACTGCATCAAACAAAGGAGTTCTAACTTGACCTTTTTTCAATTAATCTAACCTCTGGGTATACAAAAAAATCGCTAAGACCCTTACTTACTTTAAATCCTCTATGATAGCAACCGGGCTCTCTTAGCGCTTTATTTATAGAAAAATACAGGCTTGTTGTCAGTAATTACCTTTTTCTCATCCCGTATAAGTTTCCTCAGATACTTTGGAACCTTGAAAAGCCCTGAGTGAGTTTCACCATCATAAAACTTCAAGCTACCCTTGATCCGTTTCTTAATCATTCTGTCTATCTGGCTCTTAGTCAATGTATCAGGATCTTTTCTCTTGGTAGCAATCAGAAAAGCCCACGGCACATCAAAAGAAGGCACAAAAGCCGAAAAAGAGCGAAGCACAGGAAATACCTTGCTAACGGTATTATAGACAATAGTATGCAGATGAAACTGTAACAATGAACCCGAACCAGCCTGCAGGCTGAGTACACCTGAAGGCTTAAGCCTCGAGGCTAAAATTTTATAAAATTCTACTGTATAGAGCAGATAAGCCGGCCCGCCCTCTATAGGACATGGCAGGTCACTTATGATAACATCAAATTTTTCTTTTGTATCTTCTAAATACTTTCGAGCATCCTCGTGAAGAAGCTTAACTCTCTTATCAGAAAACGCTTTTTGATGATATGAGACTAAATATTTCTTACAGAAATCTACTACTTCTTTATCTAAATCCACCATTACGACTTTTTTTACAGATTTATGCTTTAATACCTCACGTAATGTGGCTCCTTCTCCTCCGCCTAGTATAAGAATTTCCTTTGGATTTGGACAAAGAAGCATTCCCGGATGGACCAATGATTCATGATAAATAAATTCGTCCGTCGCAGCGGACTGTATTTCTCCGTCAAGCACCAAACACTTTCCAAAAGAAACAGTGTCCAGTAACATAACTTTTTGATATTTGGTTTTGGTTTTAATTAAGAATTTTTTTACTCTATGCCTGTGAATCTCATCAGGAGTAAACCTCTCGGCAAACCACAAATTATTCTTTTGCACCAACCATCTCCTTTTCTACCGCTGTATCCAGGTTTGGCTTATGCTGTATCTTCTGTCCTGGAAGATTTAATACACCCCTCTTCATCTCTAGAGCACTCACATGCTTGGCTTCGAGATTCTTAGATATGTAGTCACACGCCTCCCAGGGGTCTATGGTATCTCCACAGGTATAAATATCAATAGATGCAAAACCGTACTCCGGCCACGTATGTATAGCTAAATGAGACTCGGCAATAACTATCACCCCGCTTACACCGTGTGGATTAAACGTGTGGAAAGACACGTCTAAAATAGTAGCCCCAACTTTTATGGTTGCCTCTGTTAATATATTCTCAACCGCCTTGACATCATTTATAATTTTTTTATCACAATCATAAAGTTCCACCAGCAAATGACGCCCCAATGCTTCCATTTTCCACCTCCCTCTTTAAGCACAGAAGAGAAATTATTCTTCGAACATATCTCTATATCCGTCAATGAATACTTCTGTGAATCCGTTTTACTACAAAAATAAAAATAGAGACTTAGGTCTTTCTTAAATCTCTCATATAAACTATATTTTTTCTTTTTAAAAATATACCATTTTGACACTTATGCCAAGGAAAATTTCTGATTTTTTTATCTAAGGTCAAAAATAATCGGCAGACTCACTAAAATCTCATTGCTATTAAGCCTATCAGGAAAAGGTAAAAAAGGCGAGGCTTCCTTTATAGTGGCTATGGCGGATTCATCAAGAACAGAGAAGCCGGAAGACTTTATAAGCATAATTTCTCCTGCTTCTCCGCTGGATGCAATTGAAAATCTCAGGTGCACCTCTCCCGTATAGTTATTTGTCCGGGCAAATTCGGGATAGTTCTTTACTTTTTCAATTTTCTCTCTTATCATACGAATAAATGAGTTAATACTTACTTCATATTCCCCTGTATAATTTTCTGATAAAACATCTCTTTTTATTTTATTAGTATCAGGGACTCTTTTAAATTCTACAATTTCATCAAAAAAGATGTTCTTTGCCTCTTTTTTAGCCTTTATCTTTTGGGATGTTTTAATCTTTGTTTCAGATTTCTTTAAATTAATTAAATCTATCTCAATAAATGGGCCATCTTTAGGGTGCTTAGAAATCCCTCTGTAACTGATAAAAATAAACAACAAATGTAGGAAAAAAGATATAAAGATAAAAATTTTAAGGCTTTTATTTATTCGCATATATTTCTATCCCATTAATTTGACAGTTATACCACCAAAAAATGTTCTTCCCGGCATAGGATATGGCTTGCCGAATCCATCGGTTCTATCCATGTATCTTTTATCAGTGATATTATCTACCCCGAAGAAGAGCTCAGCGCCTGCAATCTTCTGGGTAATTCTTATATCCAGCAAGGTATAAGAAGGAAGTTTTATTCCGGAATGTCCATCCTGTTCCCATTGTTTACTGACAAACTCCCCAATTAGCATTATACCAAAACCGAAATCATTAGTATACTTAATTTTATAATTCGCCCTGTGGTGTGGTTTAAACCGTAGAAGCTGATATTTGTCCTGACCCTCCTGTTTTCCTTCCGCATGTAAATAAGCATAGTCTACAGTCTGTGATATATTTTTAGATATATTATGTTTGAATTCCACCTCAACACCCCGATTTATCCCGCGCAGGTAATTCTCAGGCTGATATTTATATGTGGTGGCATTAACCGTTGTTTGCTTCCAGGATACCATATCCTCTGTATTAATCTGAAATATTGTGAGTTTACTCAATAAAACATCTTTGTACTGATGTTCCACTCCCATGTCATAACTGTAGGCTTTCTCTGGCTTTAAGGTATCATTTCCCTGACTAATATAGGTAATACCCCAATAGGTTTCTTGCGAGTAAGGCCAGTAAAGATCATTAAAAGTCGGGGCACGAAAAGCTCTGGCTACATTAAGAGAAGTCTTTACATTTTCCAAAGGATACCAAACCAGTCCCAGATGAGGATTGGTCTGCTCTAAATAAGCTGAATGTTTATCATAACGCAGACCAAGAGTTAATATTAAATCATCAAAGCCAATTATATCCTGTACATAGACTGAATGTGCCTCTGTTTTTTTACTTATCTTATCCGTTTTTTGGTTTCTGTCCTCCTGACGGAATCCATCCCGACGTAAATCACCACCGACGGTGAACTCATGTATAACATTATCTGTTTCTATAGACTTATTATATTGAGCTTCTAAACCTCTGGTCAGATTTTTTCTAAGATCATTAACTGCCCAATCAGGATTAACATAAGTCTGTATGTCTTCATTACCATATATTTTTACTCTTGCATTAGAATTTTCCTCTATTTTATTCTCGTATTCTAAACTGAGGGATTGTTTTTCTGATTCCTGCCGGGCATTGGGCGATGAACTGGCCCTCTCCAAAGTTCCATCCCATTTATCTATTGATACATTACTTACTCCGGGAATTCCTAATTCATCAGTAAAATATGTACCTGTTAAACCCAATTTTCCGAAACGCGGCATTTTATATCCTAAGGCAACAGAGAAATTCTTATTTTCATAATCACTATTATCTCTCCAGCCATTAGAAATATCCTGTCCACCGCTCAGGAAATAATCAAAATCGCCTTTTTTCTGACTAAAATTCAGGCTTAAAATACTGGTATTGAAATCTCCAACAGAAAAATAAATATCCGTTAACGGTATTTCCTTCTCTGCTTTTTTAGTAATTATATTTATAACCCCTCCTACAGCATTAGCACCGTACAGACTGGAATGAGCACCCCTTATTATCTCAATCCTTTGGACATTGGACAGAGGAACCTGGCTGATTTCAGCTAATCCCAAGGATGTACTGTTTATTGCCCTTCCATCAATCATTACTAAAACCTGTTGAGTAGTGCAACCTCTTATACTTAAAGATTGATTTGCTCCCAGGGTACCTTCTTTGCTTACCTCTATCCCACTAATTTTACCCAAAACATTACCAAGAGTATCTGCTTTTAAGGTTTTTATATCTTCGCTGGTAATTACGGTCACATTTGTTCCTAAATCCTCGATTACCTGTGGAGTACGGGCAGCCGTAATTACAATCTGCTCAAGATTCAACTCTGTTGCATAGCTAATACTATTTACAGATAAAATAACAACTGTAAAAATAACAACCAAATTCATTCTACACATCGACATTTATTTTTCTCCCTTCCAAATTTTTTTATAACTACTTTTCTAAATCACCCGGTAATAAAATCAAATGTGGGGCCTTGGTTTTAGGATTCTTTCCTACTATAACATTCGTTTCATAAACCGCTTTTATAGTTTCTTCAGTAATCACCTCCTCAGGTTTTCCCTGTTTAACTATTTTTCCATCTCTTAAAAGTATGAGTCTCCTGCAATATTGACTTGCTAAATTAAGATTATGTGAGACTACAATAACTGTAAGATTTGTCTTTTTTTGTAATCTTACCAGTAAGTCAAATATCTCAACCTCATGATTAATGTCTAAATGAGCAGTGGGCTCATCCAGCAATATAACCTCAGGTTCCTGCGCCAGGGCCTGGGCAATCATCACCCTCTGCTTTTCACCGCTGCTCAAGTGGTTTATAAATCTATCTTCTAAGTGTAAAGTGTTGGTTAACCCCATGCATTTTCGTGCTATCTCTAAATCACTTCTATCCTCTAGTTCAAATCTTCCGATATATGGAGTTCGCCCCATCATTACAATATCTAAAACAGTAAAGGAAAAATTTACTGTGGTATCCTCGGGAACAACGGCTATCTGCCTTGCTATCTCTCTTGCTTTAAGCTTAAATATACTTTTTCCGTTAAGTTTAATATTCCCTTCTTCAGGTTTAAGGACTTTTGCAATACTGCGCAGAATAGTAGATTTCCCTGACCCGTTCGGGCCAATAATTCCCAGGAATTCTCCCCTTTTAACGTTAAAACTCACACCTTTCACTGCGATTATGTCATCATATCTACATATTAATTCAGAGATTTCTAAAATATTCATTTTCTAACCTTATATATCAGTTTTAATCTTTGTTTTTTTCTTAGCCAGTAAGAATATAAAAAATGGAGCTCCGAAAAGAGCAGTTATTATACCCACAGGTATTTCTACAGGCGCAGCTATTGTTCTTGCCAACGTGTCAGATATAATTAAAAAGATGGCACCTACGAGTGCTGATGCCGGGATAAGAATCCTGTGGTCAGGGCCGACAATGAGCCTCAGGATATGAGGAATTATTAAACCAACAAACCCTATCATCCCGGATATCGAAACCACAGCTCCTACTATCAGGGAAGTTATAACAAAAAGTATCTTTTTAAGCTTTTCTATCTCTATACCTAAATACCGGGCTTTCTCCTCACCCAAACAGATTATATTTAGTTCACGGGCAAAGATATAGATTAAACCCGAGCCTAACAATACAAAAATCCCCACGATTTTGATAAAAGTATAATTAGTCTCACCTAAATTACCCATAATCCAGAATATGATTTCGTGTGTTTCTCTTTTAGCCAAGGACATAATAAGCATCACTAAAGCTGCTAAAAAAGTGCTGACAATCACCCCTGCTAAAAGAAGAACCTGTAACTGGATACGGCCGCCTGAGCTGGAAATGGTGTATACCAGCATCAACGAAAGCAGGGAAAATAGAAAAGCAATTAGAGGCAGACTATAAACAAAAGAATCTAACCCCAGTAATAAAGCTATACTTGCTCCTAATGCTGCTCCTGAGGAAGTCCCCAGGATATAAGGATCAGCTAAAGGATTACGCAATAAACCCTGAAATACAACCCCGCTTACTGCTAAGCCTATCCCTACTATAATACTAAGAAGAATCCGCGGTAGTCTAACCTTAAAGATTATCGTCTCGTAAAACTCAGGCCACATACCAAAGGGAAGGATATTAACAGCCCCCGTAAAAAGAGAAATTATACCTGTTAAAAACAGGATAACCAATAAAACACCCAGAATAATCATCCATTTCTTAAATCTCAGCATTTTTCTTTAAGCCTTTATACATTCTTTTAAATAACTCTTCCAACCCGTCTGCCAGCCTCGGGCCGGGTCTTACAAGGATGTCGGGATTTACATCATTATACACATTATTATTTTTTACCGCCGGAATATTTTCCCACCCAGACCTATCTTTAATATCAAGAGTATCCGGGGAATGGGTAATAATAATAACATCGGGCTTTTGGCTGATAACCAACTCTTCGCTAATCCTGCAATAAGGACGGGGGAGATTACCCGCAATATTTATCCCGCCTGCTATCTTAATCATCTCATCCAAAAAAGAACCGTCACTTACCGTCATTAAAGGATTAAAATTTATCTCAATAAAGACCTTAGGGGTATCATTAAAAAGCTTCACCTGCTGAGTAATTTTATTTATTTCATCCTGCATTAAGCTAACAAGATTCAATGCCTCATTCTTCTTGCCTGTTAATTTTCCTATTAATTCAATATCGCCAAAAAGTTCATTGAAATTTTCAGGATTAATTACGATTACATTCTGTTCCAAATCCTTCAATTTTCGAACTACTTGATTTTGCTCTAAACCTGCAGCAAAAATTATATCCGGTTTTAATGATATAATTTTTTCTATATTCGGATTAGAAAAATCACCTACTTTTTCCTTGGAAGATGCCTTACGAGGAAAATTACAATAAGACGATACCCCTACTATTTCCTCATCCAGCCCCAAGGCAAAAAGTATCTCTGTATTTGAAGGAGCAAGGGAAATAATACGCATAACCGAGCTTCTAGAATCATTTGTATACTGATTGCATGAGGCGAGAAACAATATAACTGAAAAGATAAACAAAATTTTTACATACTTCAATATTTAAGCTCCAACAATATCAAAATAAACAAAAAATCCAACCTTCACGTAAAAAGTTGGATAAACAAAGCCTTATGAATTCGGCTCCCTCTCCCGCGAAAGCATACATATTACTCAAACAGGCACTCGGACTCTCCGTAAAGGAATACCGCTGCGGGGCAGTGTCTGATTCTCACAGACTTCCCCTGTTTGAGTTTTTACTCTAACAGCTATGTTACTATAAACTTAAATTCCTGTCAAGAAAAATTATCTTCCTTATACTTCTTCAATTCCTCCAGAATGCTATAAGGAACCTGCACCGTTCCCATAAGCATATCCCGGGTACCTATCTTACCATGACAATCCGAACCGCCGGTAATCAAAAGGTCATACTCTTGGGCAAGCTTCTGATAATATTTTGAGACGTTATCATTTAATCTACCACAAAAAACCTCTATTCCTTTTAAGCCGTCAACCATTAACTTTTTGATTACAGTATCATCAATTTCTCCGTAACTCGGGTGGGCTAAAATAGGGATGCCTTTAACATCTGAGATGATTTTAATCGTTTCCTTAGGCTCTAAATACATCTTTGGTACATATGCGGGTCTGCCATCTCCAAGATATTCAAGAAATGCATCACGGATTGAGTCGACATATCCTTCTTCTAACATCATTTTAGCAAAATGAAGACGTCCTATCGCACCTCTCCCGACTAATTGAAACAGTCGTTCCTCATCAATTTTTACCCCCAGGCTATATAACTTATTCAGTATCTCTTTTGCCCGCTCGGTACGTTTTTCTTTCAATAAGCTCA
>DAOVJB010000163.1 GCA_030673425.1 Elusimicrobiota bacterium
ATAATAAAACCACAAATCCTATAATTAAAGTCATATTTGTTTAAGCACCCTCCGCAGTTATTTTTTTATGCTATTAAAAAATCGTTAACTAAAAACCTGAAAAATTAACGTGGTTACAAAAATGCCTAATAAAGCTCCTACAAAAACTTCCCACCAGCTATGAACACCACTACTTACACGACTTTGCCCTAATATAAATGCTAAAATAAATATAAGTAGAGTCAACAAAACATTTTGGGAAATAAAAGCTGTTGCCGTACATATAGCAAAAGCCATCGCACTATGTCCGCTTGGAAGACCTCCATGCATAGGAGTTCCCCTGCCAGAGTAAGATTTCATAATAATTACAAAAATAAACACAATAGCAAGGCAAACAAAAGTTATATACTCCGGTGATTCTTTTACTCTTGCCAGTACAGGAGCCATATCAGGCCTTAGATATTTCTTAAATAATACCAGATATCCCACCACTACTGCGTTCGCAGAGGCAAAGAAGACCGCACCGGCAGCAATATCCTTTGATATACGGGCCAAAGGATGATAGGTATCGGTAATCAAATTGACAACTAATTCTAAAGCCGTATTAAACATCTCGGTAATTAACACCAGAACAATTGCAAAAGCCAGAATGATGACCTCTGCTTTTTCTAAATGCAGAAACAGGCTTAAGATTAAAACACTGGCTGCCAGCAACAGATGTATACGCATACTTTTCTGGGTCTTCAGGACATATATTATACCTTCGATAGCATAATTAAAACTTTCCCATATTTTACGTCGCTTCATAGATATATTTTTCCCATCTTAAATTTTAGTTAATATATCCTGCTCTTTTTTCCTCATTACTAAAGCATCTTTTGCTTTAATATCATCGTATCCCAACAGGTGTAAAGTTCCGTGGATAATAAGAAGCGCAAGTTCATTATTAAAACTATTTTTGAATCTTTTTGCCTGGATTTTTGCTCTCTGGACTGATATTACCACATCACCCAAAACCATACCCCTAGTGCCTGACGGACTAAAGCTCTCCTGCATCGGAAAAGCCATGACATCAGTAGGACTATTTTTTGCTAAAAATTTTCTGTTTAACCTGCGAATATATCTATCATCAACAAATGTTATCACTAATTCATAATTCTTGAATTTTATCTTAAAACATTTGTTTATTTTATCAAAAACTTTTATTATAAATTTCTCATTTAACGGAATTTTTTGAAGGTTATTAATTATAAATTTCATTCTTCTGTTGATTCTTCCTCATTTGTCTGTTCAGGATATTCAACCCTGGCATGAAACATACTGGTTAGAATATAGACGAATTTCTCCCCTATAAGATGGAGATCCTTTAATGTCAGGTCACATTCATCAAGCTGAGCATCTATGAACCTGTTATTAATAATCTTACGGACTAATTCCTGAAGACGCGGATACGTGGGCTCTTCCAGCACCCTGGAAGCCGCTTCCACACCGTCAGCCAACATTATAATAGCAGCCTCACGATTTCTCGGTTTTGGACCTGGATACCTGTATTGCTGCTGTTCTATACTGGAAGGCTCATACTCTTCCAATGCCTTCTGATAGAAATAATAAGCCAGACTAGTACCATGGTGCTGTTCGATCATATCAATTAAATCCTGATTTAGGCCATTTTCCCTTGCCAGTTCCACTCCATGCTTGACATGAGATATTAAAATTAAAGTGCTCATTTGGGGAGTCAGGTCTTCGTGTTTACTCATTATAGTAGGATGATTCTCCGCAAAATATTCCGGTTTAGTCAGTTTCCCGATATCATGATAATAAGCACCTACCCTCGCCAACAGAGGATTAGCGCCCACTATAGAAGCAGCTGCTTCAGCTAAATTACCCACCATCAGACTATGATGATATGTTCCCGGTGCCTCCAGCATTAATCTTTTCAATAGAGGCTGGTTAAAATCAGCTAACTCCAGTAATCTAATATCCGTGGTAATCTTGAATAAATTTTCCAGATAAGGCAATAAACCCGTGCTTAAAATAGCACAAATAAATCCGTTTAGCAGCCCCCAGCCGATATCATTTCTCATCTTTACAAATACAAGGTCTCTGCCCAATAAATTAAGTGCAACAATAGCTATCACATTAATCGCACTTATAATCAAACCTGCCCTGGCAAGATTTATCCTGTGACGTACACGTACCACACTGAAAATACCGGCAAAACTTCCCAAAAGATAGACAAAGAAAAAACTAAATTCACTATTATTTATAATACAAACCAATATACTCAAAGCAACCACTATTAAAAAGGATAATTTAGCCTCCAGGAGTATAGTTATTAATATTCCTGCCATGGCTACAGGTACTAAATAGGCGGATAAATCAGTCACAGACTGGATCTTGGCCAAGCCGACTACCAATAGCATAATTAAACCAACCAAAATTATATTATCTTTTACACCCAGGACTTTCGGTGAATAACGGTAAATATAGATTCCTATAATTACCATAAAGATGAACACAATTAAAATGTATCCGCTAAGTAATGAGATATCCATTTCTTTCTGGATAAACATTATTAAAACAATCAACACAAAGAATATAACCCCGATAAGCCACCTCGGGATACCAGCTCTCGAAAGCAGTGTTTCTTTCCTTATCCTTTTAGAGATTTCCTCTTTCTTGGAGGATTCTTTCACTAATTTTAATAAACCGGTCAATAATTTTCTAACCGGCTCTTTCCAATCAGTCATTAGTATCACTTCCTATTTTTTAATTTTTTCGTGTTTTTGATATGCACTGATGATTCTTTTTACCAGGTGATGACGAACCACATCGTTTTTTGTAAAGTATATAAATTTTATTCCGGGAATATTCTTCAATATTGCCTGTATCTGAACCAGCCCTGAAGAGCTCTTATTTTCCAGATCTATCTGGGTAATATCTCCTGTAACGACTGCTTTTATATCAAAACCAAGGCGCGTCAGGAACATCTTCATTTGCTCACCAGAGGTATTTTGTGCTTCATCCAGAATAATAAACGCATCATTAAGAGTTCTCCCACGCATATAGGCCAGAGGAACTATCTCAATGGCTCTCTCTCTCTTTAAACGCCTAAACCTTTCATATCCCATCATCTCATACAAAGCATCATACAAGGGACGCAGATAGGGATCAACTTTCTCCTGTAAATCCCCTGGGAGAAAACCTAATTTTTCTCCTGCCTCTACTACAGGTCTTGTAAGTAAAATACGAGAAACCTGTCC
>DAOVJB010000154.1 GCA_030673425.1 Elusimicrobiota bacterium
CACATTGGGAGCGAAAAAGCAAGTTAATAAATTCGTGACTCGTCGTTCGGATCATGGGTCACGAACAAAGTCTACCCTGGAATCTCTTTTCTTTCAAGAGTCTTTTCTCTATTTCCTGTAAGACTCTATTTTTATCAAGTATCCATTCCGGGGCCAGGAGAAACTCCCGCGGACAGTCTGCCGTTATCCTTTGAATAACAGTATCAGGTGACAGAAATTCCAGGAATTCTACAGCTAAATGTACATATTCATCTAACCCTAAAGGTTTATACGAGCCTTCTTTATATAGTTCTTCTAATTTTGTTCCTTTTATTATATGAAGCGGATGAATTTTTACACCGTTTATCTTAAGTTCCCCTAAAGCCTTTGCAGTTTTTAACATATCCTCTTTGCTTTCATCAGGTAATCCTATAATTACATGGCTGCATATTTTTATATGTTGCCTTTTTTTCGTCATCTCTATTGCTTTTAAGAAATCCTCATAAAGATGACCCCTGTTTATAAGCTTCAGGGTCTTGTTATGTATACTCTGCAAGCCATATTCAATCCATACTTCATAATCTCTGGTATAGGTTTGGATTAAATCTAAGATATCTTCGTCCACACAGTCCGGACGGGTACCGATTGATATTGCTACAATATCATCAAACTTTCTAACATTATCATATGTCTGTTTCAAAACATCTATCCCGGCATAGGTATTGGTATACGCCTGAAAATAGGCAATAAATTTTTCTGCTTTAAACCTCCTCCTTGCAAATTCTATTCCTTGTTTAATCTGTGATTCTATCGGTTTGGGTAAAATGCGTGTCCCGTTAGAAGTACCTTGCCTTTGGTGGGTATTTCTAACGGGATAACTAAATCCCCTGTTATCACAGTAAATGCAGCCTTGGCTACTCTTTGTTCCATCTTTATTGGGGCAAGAAAACCCTGCGTCTATAGTAACTTTGTGGACTCTTACTCCAAAATATTTCCTTAAATATTCAGAAAATTTATAATATCGTGATTTTTGTTCTTTCATTTTCTGTTGGTTCTTCTCGTTCTATAATTTTTTTTAATATATACCATTAAAATAGAGATAGCCGCCGGGGTAACTCCGGAAATACGGCTTGCCTGACCTAAATTAAAGGGTTTTAATCTGTTTAATTTCTCTTTTATCTCTTTTGAAAGACTCGGAACTTCAGAAAAATCAAGATTTGAAGGAATTTTTATTCTCTCTGTTCTCTTAAATCGTTCAATCTCTTTCTCCTGTCGCTTAATATAACCCTGATACTTAACATTAATTTCTACCTGATAACTTATCTCATTAGTAACTTTTTTTGCTTCTTTATCAAGCAACCTCAAATGGTCGTAAGAAATCTCCGGCCTTTTTAATAGGTATTCTAAACTGACCGCTTCCTTAATAAGAGAAGTTTTCCATGACCCAAGCTTTTTATTTATCCTGCGAGTGGGTTTTAATTTTACTTTTTTCAACCTGTTCATTTCATCTGCTATTGCCTTTTCCCTGGCTTTGAATTTCCTGTAATCATTCTTCCTCACCAGACCGAGCTCATATCCAAACTTTCTCAATCTAAGATCAGCGTTATCTTCCCTTAATATGAGCCTGTATTCCGCACGGGATGTAAACATCCTGTACGGTTCCTTTGTGCCTTTTGTAATGAGGTCATCTATAAGAACACCAATATACGCCTGTGCTCTGTTTAAGATAAACGGTTTTCTCTCCTTTACCTTTAATGCAGCATTTATACCTGCCATAAATCCTTGCGCTGCGGCTTCTTCATAGCCGGTAGTCCCGTTTATCTGTCCGGCCAGGAACAAATTCTCAATAAGTTTTGTTTCCAAAGTCACCTTTAGCTGCGTAGGATCAACGTAATCATGTTCAATCCCGTAGCCGGGTTTTACAATCCTGGCGTCCTCTAATCCTTTTATTGAATGCACCATGTCTATCTGCACATCATACGGAAGACTCGTTGATATACCGTTAGGATAGTACAAGTTTGTATCCAGGCCTTCAGGCTCCAAAAAGACATGATGACTCTCTCTTTCAGGGAATTTTACTATCTTATCCTCTATGGAAGGACAGTACCGCACCCCGGTTCCGGTTATAACACCGGAAAAAAGAGGTGACCTGTCAAGGTTATCCCTGATTATCCTGTGGGTCTTGGGCGTGGTATGTGCTATATAACAGGGAACCTGTTCTAGTTTTAAGCCCGTGGTATTAGATGAAAAAGGAACAAATTCTTTATCAGGATACTGTGGTTTTAAAATGTTAAAATTAATTGTCCTTCCGTCCAGCCTCGGGGTTGTTCCTGTTTTAAACCTGCCTATCTTAAAACCAAACTCAGTCAGATTATCACTTAATTTATCAGAACTTGCATCCCCGAGCCTGCCGCCGGGGAAATGTTTCAACCCTATATGCAATAAACCATGCAGGAAAGTTCCGGGAGTAAGTACTACCATCTTTGCTTTTATCTCGCCTCTTATTCTTGTTTTTATCCCGCATGCTTTTTTACCTTTTACGATTATCCTCTCTACTATATCCTGTTTAATATCTAAATTTTTTGTATTCTCTAAGGTATGCTGTGCTGATTTCTGGTATCGTCTCATGTCAACCTGTACTCTTGATGCCTGAACAGCAGGACCTTTGCTGCTGTTTAATTTCCTGTATTGTATGCAGTTTCTATCCGTAAGCTCTCCCATAAGCCCGCCCAGAGCATCTACTTCCTTAACTAACTGGCTCTTGCCAAGCCCTCCTACAGCAGGATTACAGCTCATCTGGCCGATATTATCTATATTCATACTGACAAGAAGCGTCTTCAATCCCATACTGGCGCATGCTGATGAGGCCTCTATCCCCGCATGTCCGCCACCTACAACAATAACATCATAAATGTCTTTCTTCATTTTTTCCTCGGTTAATTATAACGATAATTACGTATGATATTAAATATTATATCTAATTACGTCAAAAAGCAAGAAATTTATTGACTCGTCCGAGTTATAAAATGTATAAACATTTAGTTTTAATTTTTCAGTTTTTTATGATATACTAATTGATACCTTATTTTTCTACGGAGAATTTGAAAATGCCAACTAAAGGAAATAAAAAAAACCGAAAAAGGACAATTATTCTATTATGCTTTGGTTTAATTATATGGGGCATAGGCCTACTAACAGCCTCAGCTATATTAAAGAAGTACGTTGTCCAGCTCCCTGACCCATCAGAATTAGAAGAAATCAAGCCAAGCTTGATCACAAAAATCTATGATGTAAATGAACAGGTTATAGGCGAGATGTTCAGCGAGAGGAGAACATTGGTTCCTTTAGGAAAAATCCCTGTTGATATGCAGAACGCTGTAATCGCTACTGAAGATACGCGCTTTTTCAAACACTGGGGCATATCATTAAGAGATATTCTAAGAGCTATGTTGACTAATATAGTCCATAGACGTGTCGTGCAGGGAGGAAGCAGCATAACCCAGCAGTTATCAAGAGTCCTGTTCTTAAA
>DAOVJB010000161.1 GCA_030673425.1 Elusimicrobiota bacterium
ACTGCCAACAAGTCCCGAAGATAAACAACTTATGTGATACATATGTTTAATTCTTAAATCATCAACTATCTTCAAAGTATCATCACTCAATTTAGCATAGACTAATAAAGATATCATCAATAAAGTTACTAAAAGAACAACACCTGCTATTATATTTAATCTTCTCATTTTTCCCTCCTATTTAAACTTTTTTCCTTATCCGATAGAAAGTATACCACCATACCGTTCTTGCTCTCTACGACCCCTTTTGGAGCTTCAGGAAGTGCCTTTCTGACGGTTTCAGCGACAATTTTTATCATTTCCATAGGAACTACATCGTAGATTGGCCAATGTGACCTTCTATCGTCCATATTTACTCCTTTTTAAAATATTTATTAATCAAGTAACTACTGAAATGACTGAAATCTTTATAGAATACATCATTTGAAACAATACCACCAAATACAGGTTCAGCTTTACTCAATTCTGAAATAAGTTTATTCATATTCTTTGCCGTCAGGGTTAAACCTTCGGTATCGGATAATCCCATTTTTTTCCTAATTTGCTCTTGCTGAATTTCCTGACCGCTTTTGATCTGATTTAACTCGAGGCGCGCTTTATCCTGCGCTTCCATTTTTCTTATTTGCTCTTTGGTCCACTTTTTGCCTTGCCAAAACTTTTTTTCCGCCGCTTCCCTGTTAAGTTCCTTCAAGAGTACGTCATATTCATCCATTTTAACCTCCTTTGTAATAAACATAATATCCGTATCGTGCTTCGGGATATTCTACGCTAAGTATCTTTTTAACCTTTAATCTGTAATTTTCCTCGAGATACTTTTTTGTAATCTTATTTTTAGCCACAACTCCCTCTATATCCGGTAAAAATGCTCTGTAAACATCTTTTTCTTTAACACCTAATCGAACTATCTCTATTTTTTTCATATTACCTCCTTCCATGCGTTTATCCCACTGGTACAGGATTCGCATTTTGCCCTTATTTTGCAACGGTCTTAATTTTCGGACTTTTTCTCTTTTTCTCTATCTTACACACAGCCAGAGTCCCTCTTTCCACATCATAGCCTAAATCCTTCATTAATTCACCCAAAATATGACCGATTGGTACTCTCTCTTCAAAACGCATCATATCAGCACTCTTCACAGAAACAAAAACTGCATTATCGATAACATCCACTTTAACTTTTAATTCTGTTATATCTTTTTCCCAATCTTCCTCTAACTTACCGATTATTGCCCTAATCTTTAGGTATTCATCCTTTATTAGATTCATCTTCATACGACCTATTTTATTTGCATACAAAAGCCAAGCTATGGTCAGTATCATTATTCCAATGATAATTCCTAATATAATCAACTTTTTCACCTCCTTTCAGGGTTTCCATTTTAAACCTTTTTTTCTTTTATCGACAGTATAATGGATTACCACTTGTAGATTACAATAAGAATTATTCTTTATAGGCGTTAAAATTATCGTTTGAATATTCTTACCGTAAGCAGAATTAAAGACTTTTTCTATTATCCCGTCCATTATTTTGCTCGAATCTTCACCTTTTAAATTTTCGACACAGACGATTATTTTCATATAATCTCCTTTTACCCACCCCATGGGCGACTGATACCTTAGCCTTATGTATCAACGGTTTCAAAAATCAGGATTTTTACGCAAGAGGGTCAGTATCTAATCTTTTAAAGTTCTCTTCGCCTCTTTTATCATATAATCCTTCAATATAATCCATTAATTCTTTAAGTTTCTCGTAAAAGCAGGTATGGGGAGTGAGTTTTCTTGCTCCATCGACTTTTCTAAGATGTAGCCATAACTCCTTGTATTTAGCCATATTCTAAGCTCCTTTCTTGAATTTTTTCATGCGATACGAGTAGGACAGGAGGCACGGGAGATATTATTGAGAAAGAAATCCGGAGACCCCCCACCCCTATCTATGTATATATTATTTATAATACTTATCATAAATTTAAAGCTCAAGCTCAAGCCTCTAATTTTGGTTTACTCCAGCCTATGGACAACTAACACTCAAGCTATACGTAGCAACGGTTTCAATTTTCACGATTTGACCGCCCTTGACACTGTATAAGCATCAATTTAAGCTATCATTTTATCATTTGTCCTCGGTTGTGCCTATGATTATACCTCTTATTTACTTTACATAAACATATTTATAGGACCATACAAGCCTAAAACGGTGGATCTTCAAGGGTCTCAGCTTCTCCGGGTTCCTTCTTCTTTGGCTTATCTGTCTTAAATACCTTTAAAGATACTGTTTCTTCCTCTGATCTGTTAGATCCTATTAACCTCATGGCCTCTACTTTTGATGTTGTAAGATCTGATTGGTTGATATTGATGATTAACTGTTGTAGTTTCCTTTCCCCGGCTTCTTCTCTGATCCATTTTTTATCATTGAACTCTTTATCTGCTATTGATAGCTTATACTTTAAAGCACGCCAGTCCTTTGTTTTCTTTTCTTTGGCGTATTTATCTAATAATTCCATTTGTTGTTTAATCCATCTGTCCTGGGCATGGGTAACAGCGAGGTCGAAGTCCTCCCGCGCATTTCTCCAATTATAAATATTTTGCCTGTAAATATCAGCAGCAGCAGCAACAATCCCAATAAAAAAATGCTTCTCGAATAAAGAGATCAGCTTAGAGAATACCTCCGGAGTTAGCAAAGTATTTGTTCTCTTTTCTTCTCTCTCTTTGCTTTTATTACTTAGTTCTTTATTTATCTTCTTTTTAGCTTGTCCCGGTGTGGGGCTTTTCTCATCATTTATGAGTTTAAGTTTATCTTTCATACCTTAGATATTATCATAATTCCCGGGATTGTCAAAATTAGTGCTTGTATTCAAAGTTTATTTGACAATTAGGTTAATTTGTGATATATTATAAGAGGGTTATCTTATAAGGCTTTCAAGCCTGAAAGGAGGGTTTAGAATGTTAAAAGCTAAGGAGGTTTTTTTAATGTTACTTACTTTTAATTGGTCTGTTTCCCGGGCTTATGGTTACGAAGGGCAAAACGTTTGCACTATGAGAGTAGAAGGTAAAAAGGTTTCTGGTTGTATGGGTGGCAATTATGATATGCCTGGAACGTGTTTAGGCCTTTGGATGCAATCTTATTTTAAAGAGGAATTAAGAAAATTCAAATTTAAAAAAGATGGATCAAGCGATTTTTCCGGTTTGAAACTTGCCGGAGGTTTTAAAGGTTTGCCCTATTTAAATGGTGGTTGGGATGATTTAACCAAAATATTAAAAAAGTTAGGTTACTATCTAGAGCCTACATATAATAATTATA
>DAOVJB010000092.1 GCA_030673425.1 Elusimicrobiota bacterium
ATATTGGTTTGATTACTTATGTTGTCTGGTTTACGGGAGCGATTAAAAGTCCTTTTTACATAGTATATATTCTTATGATTTTACTTGAGGGATTGAGTTTAAATAAAAAATATGTAACGTATGATTTCTTACTCTGTGCTCTTTCTTATACAGCCTTAGTTGTAATAATGGACGTTCGCATAATGACTAAGGGAATAATGATAACTCCTGACTTAATTATTACGCTATGTACAAGATTGGTCTTTATGTTTTTAGCAAGTTGGGCGGCTTTAGCATATGTTAAGATGCTGTTATTACAGAGAAGACAGTTAGAAGATTCTAACGCGGAAAATATTCGTTTATATGAGAAAGTAAAGCGATTTAATAAAGAATTGTCAGAGAAAATAAAAATTGCTACAACGGAATTACGCAAAAGTTTGGATGAGAATACTGACTTATATATGAAATATCATGGGCTTTTTATTAGTATGACCAAGGCATTGGCGACAGCAGTGAGTGTAAGAGATCCTTATTATGCCAGGCATGCGGCGCATGTTACAGATTTTTCCCTGGCTATATTAGAAGAACTAACCCTTCTACGCGGATTTGAGCTTCCTCCCGAATTGAGGGGGACTCTTTATCTGGCCGGAACTCTGCATGATGTGGGCAGGATAACGTTAAAAGATGAAACATTAAATAATACAGGTGCCTTAAGTGATGAGGAATGGAAGGAGATGAAACAGACTCCTGTTGTTGGTGCCCGGATTATAGAGTCTATAAAAGAATTAGAACAGGTTTCCAAAGGAATCAGGCACCATCAGGAGAGATTTGACGGGACAGGATATCCTGATGGACTAAAGGGACGGGAAATCCCTTTGATATCAAGGATATTGGCCGTAGCTAATGCTTTTGAGGCAATGACTTCTGATAGAGCATTCAGGAAGAGATTAACTGATGAAGAGGCTTTGGAGGAAATTAATAAAAATAGCGGGACGCAGTTTGACCCGGTTATAACTAATGCTATTGTTAAAGCTTACGAAAAAGGGAAGATTTCTAAAAATTGAATATTATAGTTTGTATAAAACAGGTTCCGGGAACAACGGATGTTAAGATTGACAAAAAAACGAATACCCTAATAAGGGAAGGCGTAGAATGCATCATAAATCCTTTTGATATGTATGCTATAGAAGAAGGATTAAGGATAAGAGAACGTTACCAGGGCAAGGTTACGGTACTTAGTATGGGACCGCCACAGGTAGAGAGTGCTTTGCGCGAGGCTATTTCTTTAGGTGCAGATGAAGCTATACTTCTATCAGACAGGACTTTTGCCGGAGCCGATACGCTGGCTACTTCTTATACATTATCCATGGGTATACAGAAAATAGGCGATTTTGATATTATTATTTGTGGAAAACAAGCAATAGACGGTGATACAGCCCAGGTAGGGCCTGGTATAGCTGAAAAATTAAATATTCCATATATTGCTTTTGTACGCAAGATAGAAGAAATTAAAGAAAAATCTATGGTGGCAGAGCGGATGATGGAGACAGGTTTTGAAGTGGTTGAATTACCCTTACCTGCTTTAATAACCGTGGTAAAGGAAATAAATGAACCGAGACTGCCATCTTTAAAAGGAATGATGAAGTCCAAGAAAGCTACAATTAGTGTATGGAATGCTGGTGAGCTTGGTGCAGAAGAAGATAAACTGGGTCTTAAAGGATCCCCAACACAGGTTATAAAGGTTTTTAGCCCGCCGCCACGAACCGGAGGAGAAATGATAATAGGGGAACCTAAGATTCAGTCAGAAAAATTGGTTCAGAAGCTTCGAGAGGCTAAAATCGTATAAATAGTATTGACAGATTCTTCATAATATGATAAAAGAAAGTTTTACTATATTATATTTTGAGGTGTGAGCTTAATGTTAGAGAAAATAAAACAATTTTGTAATGAGGTAATTGCCGAGGTAAAAAAAGTAACGTGGGCAAATAAGAAAGAACTTGTCGGAGCAACCGTTGTTGTTATAATAGCCGTATTGCTGACAACTATTTTTATTGGATTCGTAGATTTTATTTTATCAAAAGTATTAGGCTTTCTTATGTAGCTGTAGTCAGATAGTCAAGGAGGATAGATGTCATCAAAAAAGTGGTATGTTCTGCATACTTATACAGGACACGAGGATAGAGTAAAATCTCATCTGGAAAGATTAATTGCATCGCGTAATCTGGATGATAAAATCTTTAATATACTTATACCCAAAGAAGAAGTTGTGGAAATCAAGAATAACAAGAAAAAAGTATTTACCAGAAAATTCTTCCCTGGATATGTATTAGTTGATATGGAAATTGATGATGCTACGTGGGCTTTGATAAAATCTGTTCCTGGCGTTACTGGTTTTCTGGGAGGTTCCAAACCTGTTCCTTTACAGGAAGAAGAGATAAAAAATATTCTAGAATTAACAAGTCCAGAGAGAGCAGCAAAACCAAAGCCGGCCGTAATTTTCGAAAAGAGCGAAAACGTACGGATAGTTGACGGCCCATTTGCTAATTTCACAGGTATAGTAGAAGAGGTTAACCTGGAAAGAGGTAAATTGAAGGTTATGGTTACTATTTTTGGAAGAGCTACTCCTGTAGAATTAGATTTTTTACAGGTAGAAAGAATGTAATAAATAAAACAGTTTAAGGAGTAAAGATGGCAAAAAAGAAAAAAATAAAAACATTTATAAAACTTCAAATTCCTGCAGGCAGTGCTAATCCGGCACCTCCGGTAGGTCCGGCACTAGGACAGCATGGAGTTAATATTATGGAATTCTGTAAGGCATTTAATGCTAAGACAGTTAACCAGGAACCGGGTATGATTATACCGGTGGTAATTACGGTGTATGAGGACAGATCATTTGTTTTTATTACTAAATCCCCGCCTGTGGCTGCATTGTTGAAAAAAGCGGTTGGGATAGCCAAAGCTTCAGGAGAGCCGAATCGTAATAAAATAGCTAAGATTTCCAGGGAGAAAGTTCAGCAAATTGCTACCCAGAAGATGTCTGACCTTAATACCACAAATATTGAATCTGCTATAAAGTTGGTAGAAGGAACTGCTCGAAGTATGGGCATAGAAATAGAATAATTTTTAGTGGGAGCCCAGACCCCGACGTTACATCGGGTGGCGTTAATACCACAAGGAGGAAAAATGAAACACGGTAAGAAATATAAAGAAGCAGCAGAACTGGTAGATAAAAATAAAATGTACAGCATTGATGAAGCAATCGAGTTGGCAAAAAAAACAGCCAGGGCTAAGTTTGATGAAACTGTGGAAGTTTCTGTAAATTTAGGGGTAGATCCTAAGCAAGCAGGTCAGATGGTAAGAGGAACAGTAATTCTGCCTCATGGGGTTGGAAAAACTCCCAGAATAGCTGTTATAGCAAAAGGTGAAAAATTAAAAGAGGCTGAAGATAGTGGTGCCGATATAGCAGGCGGAGAGGATTTGATTGAAAAAATTAAAGGCGGTTTTCTTGATTTTGATGTTATAGTTGCTACTCCTGATATGATGAAGGATTTAAGTAAACTCGGGAAAATCTTGGGGCCTAAGGGTTTAATGCCCAATCCTAAGATCGGTACGGTTACTTTCGAGATAAAGAACGCTGTTGAGGAGATTAAAAAAGGTAAAATAGAATATAAAGTAGATAGCTACGGGATTATTCATACTATTGTAGGTAAGGTATCTTTTGAGATTCAAATGTTGCAGGAAAATACCAAGACGCTCTTAAAAGCTATTCTGAAAGCAAAACCTTCTTCGGTAAAAGGGGAATACATAAGGAATATAACGGTTTCTACGACAATGGGACCAGGGATAAAAATTAATACCCAGCAGGTAATGAACTTAAAATAAAATTCAAGATTTTACTTGACAAGATTTTAATATTCTGCTATAAATTATAAATAGGTATAGTCAGAGACAGTAGGTATATCATTATAGAATGATATTTAATCGTTTTGGCCTACCGAGACAGAGAAAGTAATTAGATTTTAGGAACTTCCTGTCTGTATGGAAGTTTTTTTTATTTTTAGTAGGAAAGGAACTAGTAGTGAATAAGGAACAGAAAGCAAAAATTATCAGTGAAGTCAAAGAGAGGTTTGAGAAAGCCAAAGCTGTAGTAATGACAGATTATAAGGGGTTAAATGTTGAAGAAATTACAGAATTAAGGGCAAAATTACACGAGACCTCTTGTGAATATAAAGTAATTAAAAATACTTTAACGCAGCTTGCGATAAGTGAGATGAAACTTAAAGGCTTAGAAGAATTTTTAACCGGACCTACAGCTATTGCTTTTGAATACGGGGATCCTGTGGCTTCAACAAAGGTTATATCCAATTTTCAAAAAGAGCATGAAAAGTTCAAGATTAAAGTAGGAGTTCTGGGAAAGAAAATTCTAACCAGGCAGGATGTAAAATCTTTGGCATCTTTACCTGACAGAGAAACCATACTCTCAATGCTATTTGCACGGATGCAATCACCTATTACGGGAATAGTCAATGTTTTACAAGCGCCTTTGAGGAATCTGGTCAATGTATTAGATGCAATAAGTAAACAGAAAACTTAATAATTATAAGGAGGGAGAAAATGACAGCAAAGACAAAAGAAGACATTATGCAGGCGATTGAGAAGATGAATGTACTTGAGTTGTCGGAACTAGTAAAGGATTTAGAGGAGAAATTCGGAGTGAGTGCTGCTGCTCCTGTAGCGGTTGCTGCTCAAGCGGTAGGCGGAGCTGCTGCAGCTGGAGCCGATGAGGAAAAGACTGAATTCGATGTAGTTTTAGCTAGCTTCGGAGAAAAGAAAATTCAGGTCATCAAGGTAATAAGGGAACTTACAGGTTTAGGATTAAAAGAAGCTAAGGATTTAGTTGAAGGAGCACCTAAAGCTGTAAAAGAAGGAGTCGACAAACAGACAGCCGAAGATGTGAAGAAGAAGTTAGAAGAAGCTGGGGCAACTGTTGAGATAAAATAACCTTATGTCCTATGAAGAGAGGTAAAACTTGCAGACATATGTGACCAAAAAAGAAACTATAAAAAGAAAATGGTACCTTATTGATGCTGATGGGTGTGTTTTAGGTAGATTATCTACATTTATTGCTGATATTGTACGTGGGAAGAAAAAAGCTATCTTCAGTCCTAATGTGGATTGCGGTGATTATGTGATAGTTATAAATGCCCAGAAGCTCATACTCACAGGGAAAAAACTGCAGCAGAAATTTAGCTGGCATCATTCAGGATATCCCGGGGGATTGAAGCGTACTCGTTATGATAAACTTATGGCTGAAAATCCCGAAAAAGTGTTGAAACGAGCAGTTAAAGGTATGCTACCTAATAATAAATTAAGAGATAAGATAATAAAGAAGTTAAAGGTTTATAAAGGTACAGATTATTCGGAACAGGCCCAGAAACCAGAAGCGTTAAATCCACCAAAAAGAGTGAAGATTACGTAAGGGGGAGTTTTTTCAATGGCAGAAGAAGTTTATCAGGGGACAGGCAGGAGGAAGACAGCAGTAGCCAGAGTACGATTAATCTCTGGTAAAGGGGAGATTA
>DAOVJB010000115.1 GCA_030673425.1 Elusimicrobiota bacterium
AATTTTATTCAAGGTACTAAGAACACACAGACTTGATATTTTTGCCTATTATTGCTGGATGGTCGGACTGTTTATCCTGGGTAAATTTTTAATATTTAAATAATAAAAGGAAAAAAATGAAAATTTTTACCCGCTTTCAAAAAGATAAGAAAAATGAAATATATACAGTAGCATTATTTGCCCTTTCAATCTTTATTTTCCTTGCCCTTGTTTCCTTTTCCTCAGAAAAAAATTATATCGGAATAGTAGGAACATATTTAGCTAACGGATTAATTGTGGCATTAGGCTCTGTGGGTGCATATCTTGTTCCTTTGAGCTTCTTAATCTGGGGATGGCAGAAAATAAAACAGGTAAAAAGAGAGAAAGTGTATGTTAAAGTTATTGGTTTTGTGATTTTTTTAGTTTCTGTATGCGGCTTATTGAGTTTACTAAATAATGACAAACTTCAAACAGTGAATAAAATAGGGGGATATTTAGGAGCCGGATTAACTTGTTTTTTGATTAAATATATTGGTTCAGTAGGTACATATATACTTCTTCTTACGAGTTTAGTTCTTTCCTTATTGATAACTACAAAGTTTTCTCTTATTCCTGTTTTTTCATTTATTCGGAACAAGACAAAGGATATCTACAAGCGTGCTAAGTCTATGGATACCACAGGTAAAACAAAGCAAATAAAAACTAAAAAAGTAGTATCTATTGAGAAAAATGAGAAACCTGCTGTTGAATTGCCCAGTATAGAAAAAAAACCTCCCAAAATAAAAATTCCTGAAATAGAAAAAGAAGAAAAAATTATTCCTCAGATGCAACAACCTATCGGGACATATCAAATTCCTCCTTTATCTCTTTTAGATAATCCGCCTCCTATAAAAGCCGACAAGATGGAAGAAAGCCTGAAAAGTGAGGCGGAAACATTAGAAAAAACCCTTCAGGATTTTGGTGTTGTTGCAAGAGTAACCCAGATATGTCCGGGGCCTGTTATTACCCGTTATGAAGTACAACCTGCTCCCGGGGTAAAGGTAAACAGAATCGTAAATTTATCCGATGACATAGCACTGGCTTTGGAAGCTTCGCATATTAGAATTTTAGCACCTATACCAGGGAAGTCTGTTGTGGGAATAGAAATTCCCAATAGATTTGCTAATTTAGTTTACTTAAAAGAATTATTAAGCAGTGAAGAATTCCGAAATACTAAATTTACCTTGCCGTTAGCTCTTGGTAAAACTATTGCAGGTGAACCATATGTAGCAGATTTACAGCAAATGCCTCATTTGTTGATTGCGGGAGCAACCGGAAGCGGTAAGAGTATCTGTATTCATGCGTTAATAAACAGTGTTCTGTTTAATGCCGGTCCTGAAAAGGTCAAGTTTCTTATGATAGACCCTAAGATGATAGAATTGCCAATCTATAACGGGATTCCCCACCTTCTTACTCCGGTTATTACTGATAGAAGGAAAGCAGCTCATGCATTGAAATGGCTGGTTTATGAGATGGAGAACAGGTATAAATTATTTGCCCAAGTGAAAGCGCGGGATATTGCGGGTTATAATGCTAATGAGGAAGTAACAAAGCTTCCTTATCTTATATTGATAGTGGATGAATTGGCAGATTTAATGATTCTTTCCTCAATAGAGGTGGAAGATGCCATTATCAGGATTGCACAGATGGCACGTGCCGTAGGTATACATATTATTTTGGCCACTCAACGTCCGTCAGTAGATGTCATTACAGGAGTTATAAAGGCAAATTTTCCTGCTCGAATTGCCTTTCAGACCTTATCAAGCATAGACTCCAGAATTATTTTAGATATAACAGGAGCAGAAAACCTTCTGGGTAAGGGTGACATGCTTTTTCTTCCTGTCGGAGCACCAAAGCCTTTGCGTCTGCAGGGAGCGTTAATCTCTCAGAAGGAGGCCGAGAAGGTGATAAACTTTATTTCTCAAGGAGAAAAAGCAGTTTATAGAGAGGATATTTTCTATCCTATTCGCGAGTCCGGCGGGACTGATTCCAAAAAGGACGTTTTATTCCAAGATGCTGTGCGTCTTGTAATAAATACCGGTCAGGCATCAATCTCTCTATTACAGCGTCGTTTAAGTATAGGATATAATCGTGCCGCACGCCTGGTTGATTCTCTTGAGGCAGAAGGTATTATAGGTCCTCCTGACGGCACAAAACCTCGTGAGATATTAGTAAGCGAGGATTACTTAAAGGTAGATGAAACCGTTAATAAATAATAAAAAGGCCTAATCAATCAAACGGAGTGGAATAAATTTTGATAGGTGTTACTCTACAGAAAAAAAGAAGAGAAAAAAAGGTATCATTAAAGAAGGCTTCTGAAGACACCAAGATTAGAATTAAATATTTAATAGCTTTAGAAGAAGAAAATTATGATATATTTCCTGCTGATGTTTATCTTAAAGGTTTTTTGCGAAATTATGCTGACTATCTGGGTTTAGACGGCAGAGAGCTCGTTCAGATTTATGAAGAACAATATCCCGATATAAAAATAAAACCTGAGATCAGCTTAAATAGGTTACGCTTAAAAGGCTTAAGGATTAACAGGATATACAGGAAGATACGCGTAAGAAATGTAAAGTTAATATTTATTGGGATAATAGCAATAATTTTTATCTGGCTGATACCTGAGAAGTTTTTTTATTATTCCGTAATTAGTGAAAAGGAGAAATCTTCCGGCAAAGATTTGGTATCTAGTGAGAGACAGAATGATACCTTACGTTTAGAAGCTCATATTAAGGCAATAACGTGGATTAGAGTAATCGCGGACGGAGTAACTGTAGCAGAGAGAAATTTTTACCCTGGAGAAATAGGGTTTTGGGAGGCCAAGGATAACTTCAAGCTAAGGATTGGCAATGTTTGGGGACTGGATTTAAGACTTAACGGTAAACTGGTTGATATAATTTCACCGAGCGAAGAAGCTGTTTTAGATTTAATACTTGATAAGGAAGATATTAATGACACTGCCCAATAAACTGACATTAGCAAGGATTGCTCTGGTTCCGGTTTTTATAGCTTTTATGTTTTCTGATAATATATATACAAGGATTCTGGCGCTTCTTATTTTTATTGTTGCATCTTTGACTGATCTGTATGATGGTATTTTAGCAAGGAAATATCAATGTATAACAGATTTCGGGAAGTTTATGGACCCCCTGGCTGATAAATTGCTGATTTGCTCAGCTTTTATATCGTTTATAGCATTAAAAGAATTAAATATTTTTGCTTCTGCTCCTATGGTTATCATTATCATTAGCCGTGAGTTTATTATTACGGGTTTAAGAAGCGTAGCTGCAGGCAAAGGTAAAGTTATTGCGGCAGACAGGGCTGGTAAGTTTAAAACGACCTCTCAGATAGTTGTTATAATTATTATTTTGTTAATATTGATTGTAAATGCCTGGCTTAAAAAATTCGCTCATTTAACACCAGCAGATTTACTTTTAAACGAGGGATGGAAATACTATCTGGGAATAATCTTAAAGATATTCCCGTTCTATCTGGTCCTTTTTGCTACTATTATGACGGCTATTTCAGGGTTAAGTTTCATTTTCAAGAATAAAGAAATACTCACGGAAGGGGTATAATGACCTCGGGCAAAGCAGGTGTAATCTTTGATTTTCTGATAAAATTATTATCCTCGGGTTTTTATTCAGGGTATACCCCTTTTGTCCCTGGCACAGCAGGAACTTTTCTTGGGGTGTTAATTTACGTATTTTTAATGCCTGAGAGTGTTTATTTATATTTCCTTATACTTATTGCGTTTATAGTTATAGGGATTTTTCTTAGTAGCAGGGCAGAGTTAGTTTATAATAAAAAAGATGACCAGAGAATAGTGATAGATGAGGTAGCAGGTTATTTAGTCAGCATGTTTTTATTGCCGTCTAAGTTTAGCGTCATGGTTTTTGGATTTGTAGTTTTTAGGATTTTTGATTGCGTTAAGCCATACCCGATCAATAAGTTACAAAACTTAAAAAGTGGTGTAGGTGTAATGGCTGATGATATAATGGCCGGGCTTTATACATGTGCGTGTCTTCATATCATAAACAGAATGGGGGTTTTTGAGGTGATATAATTAGACTGTAGAATTAAAAAAAGAAAGCAGATATGAACAAGACTCATAAATATAAATAGGGAGGTTGATTGATTATGGTAAAAGTCGAAGAGAAAACAAAAGCGTTAGACTTGGCTATTTCACAGATCGAGAAGCAGTTTGGTAAAGGTGCGATTATGAAAATGGGAAAAGAAGGGAGAATTACGTCAATTGAGACCATTCCTACAGGAGCGTTATCATTAGATTTGGCAATTGGCATAGGGGGTGTTCCAAGAGGCAGGATAGTCGAAATTTATGGACCGGAGGCAGGTGGAAAGACTACCCTGGCTTTACATATTGTTGCTGAAGCTCAGAAGCTGGGCGGAACGGCCGCATTTATTGATGCAGAGCATGCGCTTGACCCTTCTTATGCCGGGAAATTAGGTGTTAATATTGACAGCTTGCTTATTTCACAGCCGGATAGCGGGGAACAAGCGTTGGAGATTGCAGAAACGCTTGTACGTAGTGGTGCTGTTGATATAATTGCAATTGATTCAGTGGCAGCGTTGGTTCCTAAGGCTGAAATTGACGGAGAAATGGGAGATGCTCAAATGGGATTACAGGCAAGGTTGATGTCTCAGGCTTTGAGGAAACTCACAGCGGTTATAAGCAAGTCAAAGACATGTGT
>DAOVJB010000167.1 GCA_030673425.1 Elusimicrobiota bacterium
AAACTTTCACTTTAAGTTTTAGAGCCTGTTTTTTAAGTTTTTCCGCGGCTTCTTCATCTATCAAAGCAACTGCACTGGGACGGAATTTTTTTATTTGTTTGATAAGCAGAGTTACGTTTTTAGCGGCTGCCAGTCCTATAACCTTGTAATCATCCCCTAAAGAATCTAAAACATTCAACGTATTTACACCTATAGAACCGGTTGAACCTAAAATAGATACTCGCTTCATCAAATCAACCTACATAATGAATTTAATATAATAATAAAGAATGGGAGCTGTAAAAAAAAGACTGTCAAATCTATCTAAAATTCCACCGTGACCCGGAAGGAACTTGCCTGTATCCTTCACTTTTGCCTCACGTTTGATAAGAGATTCACTCAGATCTCCCAATTGCCCTATTATCCCTAAAGACAACCCGATTCCTAAACAATGGATATAGTCCAAATGGGGGAGAAACCACCACCTAACAAGAAATACAGCTAAAAGGCCTCCTACCAAGCCACCTGCTATCCCCTCTGTAGATTTACGAGGACTAATTTGAGGAATTACTTTATGCCTACCCCATTTACTTCCTATTACATATGCCCCGTTGTCAATTGACCATGTCGTCAGAAATAGAAGATAAGTATATTCTTTGCCCCAGTAAGGCAGCTGACGAATTAAAATAAAATGACTAATCAGCCACCCAACATAAAAAACTCCTAATAAAGTTATTGATATATCTAAAAGACTTCCTTCTATTCTCCGGGTATATAATCTTGCTAAGAAAAGAACCAAAATCAAAATAGTTACAAAAATACCCAGTCCTAAATTATCTATATTAAAATAAATACTTATTGCCAGAATAAGAGCACTTATTATCCCTATAACCTTTAGAGAAATTATATTCTCTTTTTGAATCAACCTATAAAATTCCCTTAGGCCCAAAGCAATAATTATCAAAACAAAACAAAGAAACGGTATCCCTCCCAAATGAACTAAAAAAATCACAAGCGGAATACCAATTAACGCTACAATTATACGATGAGAGAGCATTTTGCCTCCCTATACACTACCAAATCTTCGTTCCCGATTCTGATAGTCAAGTATGGCTTCTAAAAAATCGTTTTCCTTAAAATCAGGCCATAAAACAGGAGTGAAATATAACTCTGTATAAGCAATCTGCCATAGCAGAAAATTACTGATTCTTTTTTCTCCGCTTGTTCTGATTAATAGGTCCGGGTCAGGAAGGTCGGCTGTATATAAATACCTAGAGAAAATTTCGGGGGTTATATCTGTTTTTTTACCATGTTCATTAAGTATATTATTAATTGCTCTGATGATTTCATCCCGTCCACCGTAATTCAAAGCTAAATTTAATATTAAGGCCGTGTTATCAATGGTTGCTTTGGCTGTTTTTATTATTTCTTCCCTGATAGCTTTAGGAAATTCTTTAATGTTACCGCAGTATGTTAGTTTAACGTTATCTCGTTTTAAGCTTTTTAGTTCTTTTCTCAAGAATATGACCAGCAGATGCATTAAAGCTTTTATCTCTTTTTTAGGTCTAAGCCAGTTTTCTGTAGAAAAAGCATATAAAGTCAGAACTTTAATACCTAAGTTCTTGCTAACCTCAACAATCTTTCTGACTCGCTTTGCTCCTTCCCGATGACCTGCTATCCTTGGTAAATTATGTCTTTTGGCCCAACGGCCATTGCCATCCATTATAATAGCAACATGTTTGGGAATTCTTTCTATATCTATTTTTTTTAACAATTCTTTTATACTCAACAATACATCCTTTTACCTATCACCTCTGGTTAAATTAGACTTCCATAATTTCTTTTTCTTTGGTTTCCAACACCTCATCAATCTTTTTAATATACTCATTAGTTACTTCTTGTGCGTGATCGTGTGCTTTATAATAGTCGTCTTCAGAAACTTCTTTTTTATCTTTTAACTTCGTAAGAGAATCATTAGCTTCACGTCTGATATTACGTATAGATATCTTGGCTTCTTCAGCCATTTTCTTAACCATTTTAACTAATTCTTTTCTGCGTTCTTCGGTCAAAGAAGGGATACGTAAACGTATTATTTTCCCATCGTTGTTAGGTGTTATACCTAAAGAAGATTTCAAAATAGCTTTTTCAATCTCACCAAGAACAGACTTATCCCATGGCTTAATTTCAATTAAACGAGCTTCGGGAATAGCAATATTACCTACCTGATTAATAGGTACTTGTGCCCCATAGTACTCAACCTTTATATCACTCAATAAAGCACTGGAAGCTCTACCGGTTCTGATGCCGGCAAATTCATGCTTGGTTTTTTCTATGGATTTTTTCATCTTCTCTTCCATTTGAGTATATACATCTTTAATCATAACTCTATCTCCCTTCTAAAAAAGATGTTCTTATCCCATTTCATATATTATCTACAATAATAGTACCGACTTTTTTACCTAAAATTACTCTTTTAATATTACCGTATTTATTTAAATTAAACACAATAATAGGAAGGTTATTATCCATACAAAGAGATAAAGCCGTAGCATCCATTACTTTCAATCTTCTTTTCAAGGCTTCAAGATATGTTAATTTATTAAACTTTTTTGCATTGGGATTCTTAACAGGGTCCGAATCGTAAACACCCTCAACCTTAGTGGCTTTCATAATAACCTGGGCATCTATTTCCATGGCTCTTAAAGCAGCTGCTGTATCCGTAGTAAAATATGGATTTCCTGTACCTCCGGCAAAAATAATAACACGTCCTTTTTCTAAATGCCTGATAGCTCTTCGTCTGATAAAAGGTTCAGCTAGCTTTTGCATTTCTATCGCTGTTTGCACCCTGCTATTTACACCATATTTCTCCAACGCATTCTGTAATGCTAAAGCATTAATTACTGTAGCTAACATTCCCATGTAATCAGCCGATACTCTTTCTATCCCTTTGGCTTGAGATCCCCGGAAGATATTCCCTCCGCCTACAACAAGGGCTATCTGGACGCCTATCTTATTAATTTCTTTAACTTGTCGGGCAATCACATTCACCTTATTGAAATCTATGCCGTGTTTTTGTTCCCCAAGCAAAGCTTCACCACTCAGTTTCAACAGAACCCTTCTATACTTAGATTTCTGTTTCACCCTATTTACTCCTTTATTTATTGCGTATATTTGGACTTCCT
>DAOVJB010000016.1 GCA_030673425.1 Elusimicrobiota bacterium
AGAACGGGTAGTTGTCAAAGTAATACCTCCCACTGTATTGGAGGAGAAGGTTGAAGAAGAAGCCCCTCTGGCTGAAGCTGTTGAGCCTGAAGTAATCGCAAAAGGCAAGAAGGAAGAAACGGAAGAGGGACCAAAAGAAGGACCAAAAGAAGAACAATAACTATGGGTTTAAGAAAAAAAGCAAAAGTGCCCTTTAGATTTTATACAAGGTTGAATTTATTAGAACTGACAGGTAAAAAGGCCAGGGATTTAGAAGAGTTGCTTAATATTACCAGAGAAATCTCTGGTGCTGTAATTTATTATCACACCCATCATTTTCTACAACAACAGCAGTATCTTTCTCCTGAACCGCCGAATGATTTTGCATATTGGGTAAGCAACGTACTACGGGAGAGTGAGCTAGGGGAGAAGTTAGCCAGTATCAATCTCTGTGAGTTCAATTCTATAATTGCAGTTCGTGATAAAATTGTAGAAGTTATCCAAAAAGACCCGGCACTCAAAAGGGAACCTCTTAGAACAGCTCCTCAAGGAGAGGAATTTACCTTTAAGAAATCAATCACCTTTATTTTTCCCACCCCTTATTCAGCCAATAATATGTATGAATTTATAGAGATATTAAAAAAGATTACTGTCAACTCCATATACTTTCATGTTTTCGAGGCAAGGTTACGTTCTGAAAAAAGCATAGGAGATTTTTGTAACTGGATAGAGAACAGTATCAGCGATGTTGAATTAGCACATAAAATAACAAATTTAGATCCTTATACATATACCCTGGAAGGTTTGAGAGCTAATATTATCAAAATAATTGAGGAAAGTTTAGTAGATAATAAATCCCGCACCTTTCTGCGGTGCGGGGTATTAATATAAAAAGGTGCGGGATGGCTAAATTATCAGATTACGAATCTATTGTAGGAAAGGATATTATAGATGAATTAAGGATACTGGCAGGGAAGCTTTCAGGCAGGGTTATACAGAATATAAATTCCACGGCAGTAGGCGGCGGCGTAGCTGAGATCCTTAATCGTATGGTACCCCTTTTGGGAGATCTGGGAGTAGATGCCCAGTGGGATGTTATAAAGGGCGGAGAAGATTTCTTTAAGGTTACAAAGAAATTTCATAATGCTTTACATGGAGCCAATGTTGAAATTCTCCCTTCTGATTTTGATACTTTCATAGAATACAGCGAGATGAATGCCCGTCAGATGAACCTGTATGGTGATGTTATATTTATCCATGACCCCCAGCCGATTGCGCTGATAAAGGAAAAACCCAAGACTAAATCTAAATGGATATGGCGCTGTCATATTGATTTTTCAGGGCCTGATATAAGGGTATGGCTTTTCTTAAAGGATTTCATTGAGCAGTTTGACGGTTCGGTTTTTTCGGCTCCTGGTTTTACTAAGGACCTGTCGGTAAGACAATTTCTGATTTCTCCTTCTATAGACCCTTTGAGTGATAAAAATAAGGAATTACCTAAAAGAGTGATTAACAAAGTTCTTGATACATACGGTATTTCTCAAGATAAACCTATAATTACACAGATTTCCAGGTTTGATTATCTGAAGGATCCTTTTGGTGTTATTGAAGTCTTCAGGCTGGTTAGGAAATATACGGATTGCCAATTGGTTATTGCCGGCGGAGGGGCAACTGACGATCCGGAAGGGGATAAGGTGTTAAATGAGATAAGGGAGAAAGCGGATAATGACCCGGATATACATATTCTCGTTTTACCTCCAACCAGTAACATAGAGATAAACGCCCTTCAAAGAGCCTCAACTGTAATCTTGCAAAAATCATTAAGAGAAGGGTTCGGACTTACAGTTGCAGAAGCTTTATGGAAAGCCAAGCCGGTGGTTGCTTCTGCGGTAGGTGGAATACCTTTACAGATTACTCATAAGTTTAGCGGGTTACTTTCCCGCACCGTTGAAGGAACGGCATATGGGATTAAACAACTTCTTCATAGTCCGGAGTATGCTAAGAAATTAGGAAAGAATGGTAAAGAACATATCCGTCAGAATTTTCTCCTGACAAGACATCTGAGGGATTACATGCTTCTTTTTCTTGCTCTTGATTACCCCGAAGACGTAATCCGTCTTTAAGGCCAGAGGTTTATTGTGCTTTTAGTTATTGATATCGGAAATACAAGTATTATGTTTGGCGTTTTTAGGGCTATCGCAAGCAAGCATCAAGACAGAAAACTCGTTGGCTACCGGAGAATATCGACTGAGAAACTCAAAGGAGCTGATAAATACGGTCCTCAGATTCTAAAGTTATTGAATCATGCCGGTATCAGTCCGTCAGAGATCAAAGATATTATAATCTCCTCGGTTGTTCCGTCTCTTGTTGCTACTTTTAGAGAACTGTGTAAAACCTATTTCAAAGGCAAGGTGTTTGTTTTTAAGTTGAGCACACAGAGTGGCATAATGATTTTGTGTGATAACCCTAAAGAGGTAGGAACCGACAGGGTCGCAAATGCCTTAGCCGCTTTTAAGTTATATAAAAAACCAGCCATTATAGTTGATTTCGGGACAGCTACTACTTTTGATGTGGTAACGGCTAAGGGAGAATATGCTGGCGGGGTGATCGCTCCTGGAATCGGGGTATCAGCCCGGGCGCTTTTTAAGGCGGCTTCAAAGTTGCCCTATGTAGAGTTAGCTAAACCGGGGAAGGCCCTGGGAAAAAATACAATAGAAAGCATGCAGTCGGGATTGATATGGGGGACAGTAGGTCAGGTCAAGCAGATAATTGGTCAGCTTAAAAGAGAGCTCAAAATTAAGGTTTTAGTAATAGCTACCGGTGGATATGCTGATATAATTAGTAAGGAAGTTGAATCAATAAAAATTGTCAATCCCACTTTGACATTAGAAGGATTAGCTTTAATTTATGACCGAAATTCTTAAGTATAAAAGTACGAGAAATATAGTCAAAAGCAATAGTTTAGAATATCCCTGGTTGCTTAAAGAGATTGACCATCCTCCTGGTAAACTTTATTATAAAGGAAGTTGGAACAGCGAGATTTTTGAAAAATGTTTAGCAGTTGTAGGATCAAGGAGGATGACAAATTATGGTAAATGCATTACTAACAAATTGGTATCAGAAATAGCAGGAGCAGGGATTACCATTGTTTCCGGCTTTATGTATGGGGTTGACGCCACAGCTCATAAAGCCGCACTTGAAGCAGGAGGCAGGACTATTGCCGTGATGCCCTGTGGAATTGAAGTGATTCATCCTGAATATCAGGAAACTTTATATAAAGAAATATTAGAAAATAATGGGCTTATTATTTCAGAATTTGAAGGCACTTTTCCCCCGGCGCTCTGGACATATCCAAGGCGGAATAGAATCATAGCGGGATTATCTCTGGCAACTATGGTTATTGAAGCAGGTGAGAAGAGTGGGTCGTTAATTACAGCGGGTTTTGCCAGAAAATATAAAAGAGAACTTTTTGCGGTTCCCGGTCCTCTTACCAGTACGCTTTCTAAAGGGACTCTGCAGTTGATTAAAGAAGGGGCAAGTATGGTCACGAGTGCAAAAGATGTATTGGCAACTTATGGGATAACAAATCACAAGTTTTCAGAATGTCCTTTGCAATTTTCCAAATTGAGCAAATTGGAGCAGACTATTATAAAAAAATTACAACAAGAGCCTATGGAGATTGATACTCTATCTCGTTTGCTGGAAATTTCAGCTTCTGAGATTGGCAGTGCTCTTTCGCTTATGCAGTTAAAAAGCTTATTGTTTGAGGAAGATGGAAAATATTATGTTAATTAAAGTTTCTTCAGTATCAAATTCAGGACTTAAAAGTATAGGGATTGATGTAGAGGTTAATGTTGCCAATAGGGGGTTGCCTGCTTTTGAAATTGTCGGACTGCCTAGTAAAGCAGTGGATGAAAGCAAACAAAGAGTAAGAACTGCAATTGTAAATTCAAATATTGAATTTCCTGCAAGGAGAATTACTGTCAATTTGGCTCCCGCTGATGTTCCCAAAGAAGGCTCTTTTTATGACCTGCCTATTGCCGTAGGTATTTTAACATCAGTTATAGGATGTAAATTACCGGAGGAAAGCCTCTTTTTTGGTGAACTTTCTCTTGACGGAACACTTCGTCATACAAAGGGAGCCTTACTATTGTCATTATTTGCAAGAGAAAAAGGAATTAGAAACATATTTGTACCAAGGGCTTCTGCAAATGAAGCAGCTATTGTCAAGGGAGTCAATGTTTATCCAATAGAAAATGTTAGTCAATTATTGTCATATTTCATGGGTGAAATAGAGCTTAAGCCAGCTGAATATCAAGAAGGAAAAGATGATTGGATAAGCACTCAGGCTGAATTTGATATGGCAGAAATTTTAGGACAGGAACAAGCAAAAAGAGCAATAGAAATTTCAGCTTCAGGTGGTCATAATCTCCTTATGATTGGTAGTCCCGGTTCCGGGAAAACTATGCTGGCACGTGCTCTTCCTGGTATTTTGCCAACATTAAGAGAAGAAGAATCCCTTGAAGTTACAAAAATCTATTCAGTTTCAGGATACTTTCCACCGGAAGGTTCGCTTATAAAAACACGTCCTTTTAGAGCTCCACACCATACAATTTCACAGGTAGGACTTATTGGCGGAGGACCAAGGCCACAGCCTGGAGAAGTAAGCTTAGCTCATCGTGGTGTATTGTTTTTAGATGAATTCAGTGAATTCCCGCGGTCAGTCTTAGAGGCTCTTAGACAGCCAATGGAAGATGGTTATCTTACTATTTCAAGAAGCAGAGAGAGAGCAAACTTCCCTGCTCGATTTATATTGATTGCTTCAGCTAATCCTTGTCCCTGCGGTTATTTATATCATTCCAAAAGGCAATGCCTCTGCACACAAAGAGAGATAGAAAAATATAGAAAAAGAGTATCAGGTCCTATTTTAGACCGTATCGACCTCCACGTAGAAGTTCCTGTAGTTGATATTAAGGAGCTTGCAAAAGACAGGCGTTTTAAGGACAGATTGGAATCATCTGCTCAGATATACAGACGTGTAATGAAAGCAAGAGAAATACAAAAAAACCGCTTTATAGATGAGAAAATTCATACAAACGCAGAGATGAAAAATAGACACATTAAAAAATATTGCAATTTTTCAAAAGAAGTAAAACAGCTGCTTCAACAAGCAGGTGTGAGTTTTCAACTTTCGGCGCGTTCTTATTATAAAATGATAAAAGTATCGCGTACTATTGCAGATTTAGAAGCTTCACAGGATATAACCGTTTCTCATATGGCAGAGGCATTGCAATACAGGCCACGAATTCAGGAGAGAGTAATGTGAAAACAAAGAATCTTGAAATAGGACGGCTTGGAGAAGCTATCGCCAAGAGATATTTACAGGATAACAGATATACTATTGTTGCTCAGAATTACAAAACCAAATATGCAGAGATTGATTTAATTGTGCGACATAAAGATATTTTAGTATTTGTAGAAGTAAGAACAAGAATAGGAGAACGATTTGGGACCCCGGAAGAATCTATAAATAGAAAGAAAATAAATAAACTTATTAAAAACGCACGAGGCTACGTGGCAGGAAAACGCTATAATAAAGGATATAGAATAGATGTAGTCTGCATTGTTCTTGATGAAAACAAGAAAGTAAAACGTATTGACCATTATAGAAATATTACTTTCTAAAAAGCAAAAAAAGACTGAAAAAAAACTTGACAAAAAAAATATATTTGTTATAATTAGGTTTTATCCTATACTATTATCTAAATAAAAAATCAGACAGAAAGGGGGGATGAGTAGATGAAAATAAAACCCTTGGGTGATAGGATTTTAGTAAAACCGTTAGAGCCTAAAGAGCAGAAAAAGGGTGGGATAATTATTCCTGAAACGGTTAAGGAAAAACCGCAGGAAGGAGAGGTAATTGCTGTAGGAACCGGTAAGATGACAGATGATGGCAAGAAGACTCCACTCGATATAAAAGTAGGCGATAAAGTGCTTTTTGGTAAATATTCGGGCACAGAAGTAAAAATCGATGATGTAGAGTATCTGATTATGCATCAGGATGATGTTTTTGGCATAATCGGCTAAATAATTTACGGAATAAGGAAAAAATTACACAGAGGAGGTGTGTTAAAGAATGGCTAAGCAGATTTTATACAGGGATAAAGCAAGAAAGGCTATTATGAAGGGAGTAAATGATTTAGCAGATGCGGTTAAGATAACGTTAGGGCCGAAGGGTCTGAATGTTATTCTGGATAAGAAGTTCGGCTCCCCGACGATTACAAATGACGGTGTTACTATAGCCAAGGATATCGAATTAGATGATCCGGTTGAGAACATGGGTGCTCAGCTTGTAAAAGAAGTAGCATCCAAGACTAATGATGTTGCCGGTGACGGTACGACTACTGCTACATTATTGGCTCAAGCTATTCTAAATGAAGGGTTGAAAAATATTACTGCCGGTGCTAATCCCCTGCACATAAAAAGTGGTATAGACAAAGCAGTAAAAGCAGTCGTTCAGGAATTACAAAAGGTGAGCAAACCGGTAAAGACTAAAGAAGAGACCGCGCAGATTGCTTCTATTTCGGCCAATTCCAAGGAATTAGGACAGTATATTGCTGATGCTATGGAAAAAGTCGGAAAAGACGGGGTAATTACTATTGACGAAGGAAAATCAGCGGAAACTACCCTTGAGGTAGTAGAGGGTATGCAGTTTGACCGCGGATATATCTCTCCGTATTTTGTTACTGATGCAGAAAGAATGGAAGCGGTGCTGGAAGATCCTTATTTACTTATTACGGATAAGAAATTATCAGTAATGCAGGATTTATTACCGGTGTTGGAGAAAATAGTACAGACAGGCAAACCGTTCTTAATAATCGCAGAGGATATTGAGGGAGAGGCTTTAGCTACACTGGTAGTGAATAAGTTAAGAGGCACACTTAAGGTAGCGGCAGTAAAGGCTCCCGGTTTTGGTGACAGGCGCAAGGATATGTTGCAGGATATAGCTGTACTTACTAAGGGACAGGTAATATCCGAGGAGTTAGGCCTGAAATTAGATAAGGCTGATCTGACTATGCTCGGGCAGGTCAAAAGGGTTGTAATAGATAAAGAGAACACTACTATAACCGGTGGTCTGGGTGATAAGAAAGAGATTGAGAAAAGAATTTCTCAGATTCGCAAGCAGATTGAAGAGTCTACCTCTGATTATGATAAAGAGAAACTGCAGGAACGTCTGGCAAAATTAGTCGGGGGAGTGGCAGTTATTAACGTAGGAGCGGCTACCGAGACTGATATGAAGCATAAGAAATTTAAGTTAGAAGATGCTATGCATGCAACAAGAGCTGGCGTTGAAGAGGGAATTGTAGCCGGTGGTGGAGTAGCATTATTAAAAACAATTCCTGTACTTGATAAACTCAAAACCGAAGATGAGGATGAAAAAACAGGTATAAATATTATTAAGACAGCACTGGAAGAACCAATAAGACAAATTGCTCTTAATGCTGGATTTAAAGAACAAGTTATTGTAAGAGACGTAAAAGAGAGGAAAGGAAATGTAGGCTTGAACGCAGAGACAGGAGAATTGGTTGATATGATTGAGGCAGGTATTATCGATCCTACCAAGGTTGTTCGCTCAGCACTGGAGAATGCAGCAAGCATTGCCAGCTTACTCTTAACCACTGAGACATTGATTACTGATAAGCCGGAAGAAAAACCACAGATGCCGCCAATGCCTCCAGGTGGAATGGGAGGAATGGGTGGGGGAATGTATTAATAACCCCGAGATAAATTAAAAATAGATGTAGATACAAAGTCCTCTGGATATAATGTCCAGGGGACTTTTTTTATCTTGACTTTTTGTATTTTTTGGGGTTAATATAAGGACAAGATTTATCTTTATATAAGGGATATATATGTCACATGCTAATTTTGTTCATCTTCATACACATACCGAGTATAGTCTATTAGATGGTGCCTTGGCTGTTCTTGATTTAAAAGGAAACCCTGGGCCTCTTTTAACGCAGGCATATAATTATAAAATGCCTGCTTTGGCTATAACCGACCACGGAAATCTTTTCGGTGCCATTCGGTTTTACAAAGCAGCTATCCAGGCCGGGGTAAAACCCATAATAGGCTGTGAGGTTTATGTAGCTCCTGGTAATCGTTTTGATAGAACTGCAAGAGGAATTTCCGAGGCTTCCCACCATTTAACTTTGTTAGCAAAAAATGAAGAAGGTTACAAAAATTTAATAAGACTGGTTACCATGGGTTATTTAGAAGGGTTTTACTATCGCCCCCGTGTAGATAAAGAATTGTTATCTGAATACAGTAAAGGGCTTATTGCCCTTTCAGGTTGTTTGAGCGGCGAGGTATCGCGCAATTTATTAAAAGATGATATTAAGCATGCCCGTTCGGTCATTGATGAGTATAAACAGATATTCAGTAAAGGTGACTTTTACCTGGAGATTCAAGACCACAATCTGGATGAACAGAAAAAAATCAATCCTATTCTTGTAGAATTAAGTAAAAAAGATTCCATCCCTTTAGTTGCTACTAATGACTGTCATTACCTGAATAAATCAGATGCTTATGCGCATGAGATATTCTTGTGTATAGGAACAGGAAAAAAGATTAATGAAGAAGACAGACTAAGGTTTTCCTCCGAAGAATTTTATTTTAAGTCACCCCAGGAAATGGGAAAATTATTTAAGGAAATCCCCGAAGCTCTTTCAAATTCCGTGAGAATTGCCGAAAAGTGCAACCTGGAGCTAAACTTTGATAATATCTACCTCCCACAGTATACCATACAAGAAAGTACCCCTAAAAAACCGGATTTAGATGATTACCTGAGGAAGCTTTGCGAAGAAGGCTTGAAAAAGCGATACACAAAGATTACCCCCCAGATACAAGAAAGACTTGATTATGAATTAAAGATAATAACAAAGATGGGATATGAATCTTATTTCCTTATTGTCTGGGACTTTATAAAATATGCCCGTGGGCATAATATTCCTGTTGGTCCAGGCAGGGGATCCGGTGCAGGAAGTTTGGTTGCCTATAGCCTCGAGATTACCAACATAGACCCGTTACATTATGGTCTTCTTTTTGAAAGATTCCTTAACCCGGAAAGAGTAAGTATGCCTGATCTGGATATTGATTTTTCTGATGAGGGCAGGGAATCAGTCATTAATTATGTCAGACAGAAATACGGGAATAATAATGTGGCGCAGATTGTTACCTTCGGAACCCTGGGAGCCCGTCAGGTCATTCGTGATGTAGGAAGGGTTCTGGATATTTCCCTGCCTGAAGTAGACAGGATTGCCAAGCTTATACCGGCTGAACCAGGAATAAGTTTAGGAACAGCTCTTAATGGGTCTGATGAATTAGCTGAGATAGTCAAAGGCGACCAAAGAATAAAACAGCTTTGTGAGATTGCATCCAGGTTAGAGGGATTAACCCGCCACATTTCCAAGCATGCTGCCGGTATTGTGATTTCTAAGGATGAACTTACCAATTATGTTCCTTTCTGCAAGAATACTAAAGGTGATATAACCACCCAATATGATGGAGAATCTTTAGTTAAACTGGGCTTGTTGAAAGTTGATTTTTTAGGAATCCGTACTTTGACTGTGATTCAGAATACGCTAAATATTGTTAAAAGGATAAAAGGAATAGAAATTGATATTGATACAATTTCTTTGGAAGATAAAAATACTTATAAACTTCTTTCAGAAGCCAGAACAATAGGTGTATTTCAGTTAGAAAGCGGTGGGATGAGAGACCTCCTGAAGAAAATTAAGCCGACTATGTTAGAAGATATTATTGCCCTGGTTGCTCTTTATCGTCCTGGACCGATGGGAAGCGGAATGCTTGATGATTTTGTGGCAAGAAAACATAAGAAAGTGGAAGTCAAATACGATCATCCTCTCCTGGAACCAATACTCAAAGAGACCTATGGAATTATTCTTTACCAGGAACAGGTAATTCAGATGACGATTAAGTTAGCAGGATTCAGTCCGGGGCAGGCAGACTTGCTCCGACGCGCTATGGGTAAAAAAATTCCCGAAGAGATAGAGAAACAACGGCATGCTTTTGTTGAGGGAGCATCTAAGAATGGAATAAAGGGTCCTAAAGCTAACAAAATTTTTGATTTAATGGCAAAATTCGGTGGATATGGATTTAATAAAAGTCATTCAGCCTGTTATGCTCTTTTAGCTTATCAGACCGCATACCTGAAGGCAAATTTCCCTGTTGAGTATATGGCTGCTTTACTTACCAGTGAAATGGGCAATACGGATAAAATAGCACTTTATATCACTGAGTGTCAGGAAATGGGGATACAGATTTTACCTCCTGATGTTAACCAGAGCAGGGCTAATTTTACAGTTGTTGAGGAAGGAATACGTTTTGGTTTGGCTGCTGTAAAAAATGTTGGGTTAGGAGCTATAGATGCTATTATTAGGGCTCGCCAGACAGGCGGGTTTATTTCATTTTACGATTTTTGTAAGCGTGTTGATTTGAAAGGAGTCAATCGCAGGGTGATAGAAAGTCTGATTAAATGCGGAGCGTTTGATTCCCTGGAACAATACCGTGCGGTATTGTTCGAGAGTCTGGATACGACATTAGAGAAAGCTTTATCTCTTCAGAAGGATATATTGGCCGGACAGGAGTCATTTTTCGATTTGATTGATAAGGATGTACAGGAGAAAGTCCTTAATGGTGAATCTTCAACATCTGGTAGAGAATGGCCTGAGAATAAACTGCTTGAGTTCGAAAAGCAGGTTCTCGGTTTTTATGTAACAGGTCATCCCTTGGCTAAGCATGCATCCCAGATGAAAGAATATACAACTACTACTTCAGAGGAGATATTTAAATTGCCTGATGGAAGACAGATACGAATGGGTGGAATTATTAATAAAGTTAAACATTCGAATACTAAAAAGGGTGAACGAATGCTTGTTTTTGAGCTGCAGGATTTAAGCGGGAAGCTACCTGTTATTGTGTTTCCTTCGGCTTACAATGCTGAGGTAACAAAATCTATACGTGCTGATGAAATAGTGATAGTCTGCGGGCGGGTGAACAGGCGCAGGGAATATCCCCAGATAATTTTAGAGAAAGTAATACCTCTTTCTCAAATGCGGGAGCAATTAACCTCGTCAATTTATATAGAACTTAAAACAGCCGGATTAGAAGAAGATGTTTTGTGTTCCTTAAGGAATACTTTAGATAAGCACAGGGGACATTGTCCTGTATTTTTACGGTTTAATACCACCCACCATGGTGCATTATCTATGAAATCAACCAATATTAAAGTCTCTCCTACAGAAGCACTTCTTAAAGACGTTGAGGATTTATTAGGCAAAGATTCTATTGTCTTTAAGGGGAGATAATTAGAAGGTGAGTTTTTGCTTGACAGTGAGTGACTATAGTAGTATATTTATAAAGGGAAAGTATAGTAAGGGTAAATTTATTTTAGGAAAGGAGGAACAGGTATGTATAAAAAAGTAATATTATATTTATTAATTGGTTCGTTTTGTCTTAGTTTAACTGCCTGTGGTGGATTTAATCTTTTCGGCTGGGTGCATAAAAAGGGATCGAGTAGTGATAAAGATGTGTTGATTGCTGATGGAGAGGTAGCGTTAAATAAAAAGGATTATAATGACGCTAAAACTTATTTTGAAAAGGTTTTGGACCAGGACCCGGATAACTCGGTAGCTCTTTATGGTTATGCTCGTGCTACGCTTGGAGCTTCAGGTCTTGGGTTGGCTGATATTATTTCGGCTGTAATTCAACAGGCTAGTACCGGTTCCGGGGCACCAGTGTTAAGCCAGAGTGATTTTAAGAATCTTTTTGTTTCTGCACAGTATGCTTCAGAGTTAGATGACCTACTTCCAGCAACATTAAACCTAGAGCTGTTATATAGTACAGCCAAAGAAGTGATTCCAAAGTTAAAAACGATTGCCGATGGAGATGGGGACGGTATAATTCCGGCTGATGATGTAGATGTAAATGTTAATTTGGCTATTCTTCTGGCAATAAGAGCTGCCTGTGGACTTCTGGATACAGATGGAGACGGGCTTCCTGGTGGAACAGGTGATCTTGTGGAGGTTTATAGCGATTATTCAATTGAGTTACCAACCCAGGCTGATCTTGACGCGTTAACTGAAGCGCAAGTCTCAACTATGCGAGATCAGGTACAGTATGCTCTCTGGGATATCGTAGGTGGGGGTACTTCACCTTATGATAAAGGGGCTTTAGATTATATGCTTGTAGCGATAAATAAAATCGGAGCTGGTTCTGATTCAGCTTTAGGTGATCTTAAGGATAATATAGATGGCTTTGAATCTGATGAGACTGGGGGTATAGCTGCACTGAAGGATTTGATCAACGATCATATTATTGATGACGGTTTAGACGTAGATCCTATCGTATAAAGATAAAAATAGAGGAAAGGAGGTAAAATAAAGTGAAAAAAATAAGTATTTTTACATTTACTTTATTGTTTATTTTTACGTTTGCAGTTCACAGTTTATATTTTGTGCATATAGCTGATGCTGCAGAACCTTCGGCAATAATCAGGGGAGCTCGCCCGTTAGCAATGGGAGGAACATTTGTAGCTCTTGCGGATGACCAGAATGCCTTTTTCTATAACCCGGCCGGGCTTGCCCTGCGGGATAAAGGAATGTTTACACTATTTGAACTACCTATCACCATAAGTAATGATATCAACGCTTTATATAGTTATTACAATGATAATAAAGATGCACTGGAAAAGTTTGATGAACAGGATAATGCGACACAGCAAAAGATTATGACTGATATCATGGATAGGTTGACGCTTTACAGAGTTCATTTTACAGCAGGTCTGCCTAATTTGAATTTCGTTACCGGTCCGATAGAACTTGCCAATGGAAATAAGGTACATTTTGGAGTAGGGCTTTTTGATTTAATTGATATCAGGGTTAAAATAAATTCAGGAATTCTTGTGCCTACTCTTGATTTATGGGGAAGTGCTGATGTAATAGGTATTGTGCCTATAGTTTATAGATGGCAAACAGCACCTTTTCAACTGCCCGGAAGTGTAGCTGTAGGAGCAAATATTAAATACATCATGCGCGGACGTTTTGAGGAAACAAGAAAGTCAATATTGGAATTAGAGAATTATGATCCCGCATATCAAAGAGGTCAGGGTATTGGTTTGGATATAGGTGTGTTATATCAGATAAATGAGCAGTGGAATGGGGGAATGATGATATCTGATTTCGGAGGGACACATCTTCAGTTTAAGGAGACCACAACTGCAGGTATAACAAAAGAGGCAGGTTCTGATGTTATCAGGCCTGAACTAAATTTAGGTTG
>DAOVJB010000198.1 GCA_030673425.1 Elusimicrobiota bacterium
GAATAAAGTTCTTTCTGATTTTGGAGATATTATTATTGGCAGGATAGGATTTCCCTATGAGAAAAAGGATTGCAGTGTGATAACCTTAATAGTTGACGCGACAACAGATGAAATCGGAGCTCTAACCGGAAAATTAGGTTCTATAAAAAACATATCTGTTAAATCAGCTTTAAGCAGAAATAGATAAATCAAAATAATAGAAATTATGAGAAAAACACCTAAATCTTTGCGTTTACAATTGGGTTTGTTCGGAAGGACCAATATAGGTAAATCGAGCTTTTTAAATATGGTTGCCGGGCAGGATGTAGCCATTACATCCTGCGTGCCGGGAACGACAACCGACGTGGTAGAGAAATCCATGGAATTACTTCCTATAGGACCGGTAGTTTTTCTGGATACCGCGGGCACAGATGATATTTCGGAACTTTCCCGGTTAAGGATTGAAAAGAGCAGAAAAATCTTCAATAGAGCAGATATTATTCTACTGTTGGTCGAACCGAACATGTGGAGTCAATACGAAGATACTATTGTTCAAGAGGCAAAGGGGAGAAACACACCGCTTATAGTTATAATCAATAAAATCGATCAAACACCTCCGAAAGATAAATATATTAAACGGATTAAGGCTATAACTGATAAGTTTTTACTTTGTTGCAGTATTGATGTTGATAATCGCGACCATTATGTTAGTGCATTAAAAAAGTATATCATCGAATGTTGCCCCGGTGATTTCCTGAATCCTCCGCCTTTAATAGGTGACCTTATGCCTAAAAACGGTTTGGCGGTACTCATTGTTCCTATTGATTCAGAAGCACCTAAAGGAAGAATTATTTTGCCTCAAGTGCAGACAATACGTGATGCCTTGGACAATAATCAAGCAGTTTTAATAGTTAAGGAGACAGAATATACAACAGTTTTAAAAAAATTATCTGTACCTCCTGATATTGTTGTCTGTGATTCTCAGGTGGTACTTCAGATGATTAAAGATACTCCGGATGATATTAAGTGTACAACTTTTTCTATACTCTTTGCTCGTTATAAAGGAGATCTAATCGAACAAGCTAAAGCAGCTGCCTTGATTAAAACTTTAAAACCCCATGATAGGGTTCTTATAGCTGAAGCCTGCAGCCATCATCCAATAGAGGATGATATAGGACGGGTAAAAATCCCGCGTTGGTTAAAAAAGTATGTAAAAGGTGAGCTAACAATCGATATCTGTGCCGGCAGAGATTATCCGGAGGATTTAAAAGATTATAAATTAATCATACATTGCGGCGGTTGTATGATTACCAGGCGAGAAATGCTTTTTCGCATTCAAAGAGCAAAAGCAAAAGGAATTCCTCTTACAAATTACGGAATAGCTATTTCTGTATTGCAAGGTGTATTAGAGAGGGTGCTTTTACCGTTTCCGGCAGCACTTGATGCGTTCCAGAAGGAGCATGCTGAAGGACGAAAGACGACAGACGAGGGACGAAAAAGAGAGGAAGTTTTCTGATATGAAAATTCAGGAAAGCAGTATTTCATCTTGGATAAAAGAAAGGGTAAACCCCAGGCAAATAAACAAATATTTGACCGAGGGTAAAGATTTCATCGACGATGAAGAAATCGAGTTAAAACTCACCAATAGTAAGAAGCCGGATGCAAAAAAAATCAAGGATATTCTCGATAAGTCCTTAAGTATTGAAACGCTTACTCTTGATGAAACTGCTTGTCTTTTAAATGTGAAGAATCCGGACACTTTAAGAAAAATGCAAGAAGTTGCCCTTAAAGTAAAAAAGAAGGTCTATGATAACAGAATTGTAACTTTTGCACCGCTTTATCTGTGCAACTTCTGTGTTAATGATTGTCTCTATTGCGGTTTTCGTAAGTCTAACTATAATATCAGACGAAGAATTCTTTCGCTTAAAGAAGTAGAAGAAGAAATCAAGGTGCTGGCAGGAGAGGTCGGCCATAAGCGTCTCATCGTAGTCTATGGAGAACATCCTGCCACGGACATAGATTATATGGTAGATACAATTAGGGCAATCTACAGTGTGAAAGTAAAAACAAAGAACGGATATGGCCAGATACGAAGAGCGAATGTTAACGCTGCACCTCTTTCTATTGAAGCATTAAGGCGTCTTCATGAAATAGGTATTGGTACTTATCAGGTATTCCAAGAGACATACCATCACTCAACTTATGAGAAGGTTCATCTAAAAAATACCATTAAAGGTAATTACCAGTGGAGACTCTACTGTATGCATCGGGCTATGGAAGCAGGAGTAGATGACGTAGGACTTGGAGCGTTATTTGGTTTGTATGATTGGAAGTTTGAAATTATGGGTTTGGTAGCTCATGCAAGAGAGCTTGAAGAGAAATTCGGCATTGGCGCTCATACCATCTCTTTCCCGCGTCTTGAGCCAGCCGAGAATACTCCCTTTAATGAAAATTCTGAATATAACGTTAGCGATGTGGATTTCAAGAAACTTATTACTGTAATCCGGCTCGCTGTGCCTTATACGGGGATGATTCTTACCGCACGTGAACCTGCTCAAATACGAAAAGAAGCGCTTCCCTTGGGTGTTACCAAGACACATGCGTCTACAAAAATC
>DAOVJB010000080.1 GCA_030673425.1 Elusimicrobiota bacterium
CATGAGCGTCCTGAAGAAGTTACTGATATGCAGCGGTCTGTAAAGGGAGAGGTTGTATCATCTACGTTTGATGAGCCTGGTGAAAGACATATCCAGGTTGCTGAGATGGTTATAGAAAAGGCAAAAAGACTCGTAGAGCAGAAAAAGGATGTTGTTATATTATTAGACAGTATAACCCGCTTGGCGCGGGCTTACAATGCGACCGTTCCTCCTAGCGGGAAGGTTCTTTCTGGCGGGGTAGATTCAAATGCTCTGCAGCGTCCGAAAAGATTCTTTGGAGCAGCAAGGAATATTGAAGAAGGAGGAAGTTTGACCATTATTGCTACAGCACTTGTAGAGACAGGTAGCCGTATGGATGAAGTTATTTTTGAAGAGTTTAAGGGTACAGGTAATATGGAATTAATATTAGACAGAAGATTAGTGGATAAAAGGGTGTTCCCTGCTATAGATATTAACCGCTCAGGCACAAGGAAAGAGGAGTTGTTAATGACGCCAGAAGAGCTTAACAAGGTCTGGATATTGCGTAAGATTCTAAATCCTCTATCCGGGGTTGAGGCTATGGAGTTATTGATTGCTAAGTTAAGAGCGACAAAGGACAATAAAGAGTTTCTCAAATCTATGGAAATAAATGATTGACAAATTTTAAATATATGGTATACTTAAACACTGAAATGTCGACGGATTAAAGGCGGCATTTTTTGAGTATTATATATAAGAAATAAGGAGATATTAATGAGAGAGAAAATTCATCCAAATTATAAGCAGACTGTGATAAAATGTGCTTGTGGAGCTGAATATCCTACGGGTTCAACCAGGGATAATATCCATGTTGAAATATGCTCAGCCTGCCATCCCTTTTTTACGGGTAAGCAAAAGTTAGTTGATACAGCCGGCAGGGTGGAAAAATTTAAGAAAAGAATGACTAAGAAGACGTCAGTCCGGTCAAAAAAAGCGAAGAAACGCGCAACGAAAGAGAGAAAGACAGGGGTAAAGAAAAAAGCAGCAGGTAAAACTGAGGCAAAAGTTGAAGGCAGATAGCGTAGGATAAGAACAAATAATCTTAAGACAGAACCACAGGTTCTGTCTTTTGTTTGGGGTATATAAATAAAATAACAACAAGGAATTTTTATGTTAGATAAACTGAAAGTTATTGAAGATAGATATGAAGAGCTACATACATTACTCAGCAATCCTGATGTAATTGCAAATAGAGTCCAATTTCAAAAATATACCAAAGAATATGCCGGGATCTCTAAGATTGTTGATAAATATCGTAGATATAAAGAAGTCATAGGCGAACTAAAAAAGATGAACGATATATTAACAGCAGATGATAAAGAACTTAGGGGATTGGCTGAAGAAGAGGCTGGTAATTTAAGTGAAGAAAAAAAGAGTTTAGAAGAACAGCTGCAAAGAATGCTTATTCCTCCCCATCCTTTTGATTCTAAAAATACAATTGTTGAGATTAGAGCGGGAACAGGAGGAAATGAGGCTGCCTTATTTGCCGGGGATCTGTTCAGGATGTATACCAGGTATGCTGAGAAAAAGGGATGGAAGGTTAGTTTAATAGATTCACATGTATCGGATCTGGGCGGGTTTAAGGAAGTTGTCTTTCTTATAGAAGGCGAGGGGGTTTATAGTAAACTCAAATATGAACGAGGTGTACACCGGGTCCAAAGGGTACCCGTAACTGAAACAAGCGGAAGGATACATACCTCAGCAGTGACAGTAGCGGTTCTGCCAGAAGCCGAAGAGGTAGAAGTAGTCATTAATGCTGAAGAACTTAGAATTGATACTTTCTGTTCATCGGGTCCCGGTGGGCAAGGAGTAAACACAACTTATTCAGCAGTTAGAATTACACATCTTCCTACGGGGATTGTTGTACAATGTCAGGATGAGCGTTCACAGCTTAAGAATAAAGAAAAGGCTATGAAAGTATTAAAATCCCACATTTTAGCTAAAGCTCAGGAAGAACACGATAAGAAGATAGCAGAGGAAAGAAAAGGCCAGGTTGGGACGGGTGACAGGAGCGAGAAAATCAGAACCTACAATTTCTCTCAGGACAGAGTTACAGATCATAGGATTGGTTTAACTTTGCATAATCTTGAAGGTATATTATCAGGTAATATAGATGAAATTGTTGAGAGTTTAATTAAAGCTGAGCAAGAAGAGAAAATGAAAGAGTTGAATTTGAAATAATTTGAGTAATTTTAAGGGGCTTTTATTACATGCTTATTCAAAAACATATAAAAATTTCAGATATTTTAGGATGGGCGACAGATTTTTTAACGGGATATAATATTTCCAGTCCTTCGTTAGATGCCCAGGTACTATTAAGTTATGTCTTAGGAATTAATCGTATGGATCTTTACTTAAATTTAAGGCAAATAATGACCGAAGATGAATCACGAAGGTATGAGAATCTTATAAAAAAAAGAGCAAAAAGAATTCCTGTTGCTTATCTTATTGGTGAGAAGGAATTTATGGGACTTTCTTTTTTGGTCAATGAGGATGTTCTAATCCCTCGTCCAGAAACAGAAATACTAGTAGAGCTGATATTAAATAGGATAGGAAAACTTAATGAAAAAAGATATGTTATTATTGATTTAGGCACAGGTTCCGGGAATATTGCTGTCTCTTTAGCGAAGTTTATTGAAAATGCTGATATTTATGCAATAGATATTTCTAAGGCCGCTTTAAATACAGCGGGAAAAAATGCCCAAAGACAAGAAGTTGGACACAAGATTAATTTTATACAAGGAAATATGTTTGAATCTTTAAATCAATTTAATATAAAAGATAGAGCGGATTTTGTGATTTCTAATCCGCCTTATATAAAAACAGATATCCTCAAAAGTTTACAGCCTGAGATAGGTTTTGAACCGCGAATTGCCTTGGATGGCGGCAAAGATGGATTAGATTTTTATGAGAGGATAATTTCAGGGGCATATTTCTATTTGAAAGAGAACGGATATTTGGCTCTCGAGATAGCAGATGGGCAAGTTTTAATGATAAAGGAAATGGTTGATAAATTTAACGGGTTTTTTGATATCGAGATTGTTAAGGATTATGCGGGAATTGACAGAATAATTATAGCTAAGAAATCAAGCGATTTAGAAATGGAAAAAGGCAGATGGAGAAGATTGTAATTTTTGGTGGTAGAAAATTAAAAGGGGATGTAATAATAAGTGGTGCCAAAAACGCTGCTTTGCCGATTTTAATCGCCACCTTATTAAGTGATGAAAAGTGTACTTTATACAATGTCCCTTCCCTGGAGGACATCAGGACAATTGTTGATGTTCTCCAAGCTCTGGGGATGAAGATAAAAAAGGAAGACGGCTTCTATTTATCTTATCCACCGAAGAAACTTCTTTCGGAGGCACCGTATGAATTGGTGAAGACTATGCGTGCTTCGGTTTTGGTTCTAGGTCCATTATTAGCCAGACTTGGAAGGGCAAAAGTTGCTCTTCCCGGGGGGTGTGCTATTGGTCTTAGACCAATAAATTTGCATTTAAAAGGCTTTGAAAAATTAGGTGCTAAGGTATCAATTGAAGAAGGATATGTTATGGTTTCTGCTTCTCGATTAAAAGGAGCAAAAATTTATTTGGATTTCCCCAGTGTAGGGGCCACAGAGAATTTAATGATGGCAGCAGTACTTGCTAAAGGCACAACTATAATTGAAAATGCTGCTTATGAACCAGAAATAGTGGATTTGGCTAATTTCTTAAATAAAATGGGTGCTGATATTAAGGGTATGGGTACCAATTTAATTAGAATTAGAGGCGTAAAGAAATTAAGTGCTGTTAAATATACTATTATTCCGGACCGTATTGAAGCGGGAACTTTTATGATAGCAGCAGCTATTACAAAAGGAGAAATAAGGCTGAAAAATGTAATACCTGCTCATTTGGAGCCTGTGACTGCTAAGTTACGTGAAGTCGGAATTGAGGTTGAGATTGAAAAAGGTAGTAATTCACTATTTATAAATGGTAAAAATAACTTAAAACCGGTTAATATTAAAACTATGCCATATCCTGGTTTTCCCACGGATATGCAGGCACAATTTATGGCTTTAATGAGTGTTACCAAAGGCACCAGCGTTATCACAGAGAATGTCTTTGAAAATAGATTTATGCATGTCGCGGAATTATGTAGAATGGGTGCAAAAATCAGTATAAAAGGTAATAGTGCTATTGTAAGAGGAGTAAACAAATTAAGTGGAGCGCCGGTGATGGCAACTGACTTAAGAGCCAGTGCGGCTTTGGTTCTTGCAGGTTTAATTGCAGAGGGGAAAACCGTAGTTTCTCGTGTTTATCATCTTGATAGAGGTTATGAGGAAATAGAAAATAAACTGAAAGATTTAGGGGCAAAGATAAGAAGGATTAAGAAATAAATAATGTTGTATTAAGGAGAAAAAAATGTTCCCTGAAATAATAGAGCAAAAAGTAAAAAATATTGTAAGAGAAGTTTGGCTAAAAGGAGATTCAGCTCTTTTGGCTTTTACGAAAAAATTTGATAAGGTTTTGTTAAAATCAGAAGATTTAAAAATTAGTAAAAAAATTATTAAGAAAGCCTACGGAAAAGTAGATAAGGATTTTTTAACATCTATTAGAATTGCCAGGAAGAATGTTACAGAATTTTACACTAAGAATAAGAAAAAGTCCTGGCGGCAGAAAAGAGAAGGTATCATTCTGGGGGAGATCTGGCGACCAATGGAATCCGTTGGAGTCTATATTCCCGGGGGAAGATATCCTTATCCGTCCACTATATTGATGACGGTTATTCCGGCAAAGATAGCAGGGGTTAGGAGAATAGTAATTGTGACCCCTCCTGGTAATTTAACTCCTGAGGTTCTGGTAACTGCGGATATGGTGGGTATTGATGAAATTTATCAGGTTGGGGGAGCACAAGCTATCGCGGCTTTAGCATACGGAACGCAGACTATTTCTAAGGTAGATAAAATCGTAGGGCCAGGAAATATCTATGTGACTTGTGCGAAAAAGGTTGTTTTTGGTGATGTGGGGATAGACTTAATTGCTGGTCCAAGTGAAGTAACCATTTTAGCTGATGCTCGTGCAAACGCTGATTATGTTGCCTGTGATTTATTGGCGCAGGTTGAACACGGGATGGAAGCAACTGCTTTTTTGGTAACAAATTCGAGAAAATTGCTTAGAGAGGTTAAGAAAAAATTAGCTTCTTCAGTCAAAGAGATGAGGGATATTCAACTCATTCAGGTAAAAAGCATAAATCAAGCCGTAGAGGTTATTAATAAAATAGCTCCTGAGCATTTAGAAATTTTAATTGAAAATCCAGCTGAAATCCTGCCGAAAATCAAGAATGCCGGTGCTATATTTTTAGGTGAGTTCTCACCTGTAGCAATCGGAGATTATATAGCAGGGCCAAGTCATGTTTTGCCTACAGGAGGAGCTGCACGATTTTCTTCCGGTTTGGGAGTGGAGGATTTCTTTAAGAAATCAAGTATTATATCATATGATAAAGGAGCTCTTAGGAAATATGCCGGTGCTATAGAGAAATTAGCTAAAGTTGAAGGGTTAAAAGCTCATGCCAAAACTATAAGGGTAAGATTTTCTAAGAACCGTAAATCATGACAGGAGGGAATAAATGAAAAAGAGAACAGATAAAGGTGTAAGAAAAACCACCGAGACTCAGGTTAAATGGGAAATCAACCTTGATGGAAGTGGAGAGAGTAAAATAAAAACAGGAATTCCTTTTTTAGACCATATGCTTACACTTTTTGCTAAGCACGGTCTTTTTGATTTGAATATTGAAACTAAAGGCGATTTAGAGGTGGATATCCATCATACCAATGAAGATGTGGGGCTTTGTTTAGGAGATGCGGTTAATAAGGCGTTAGGTGATAAGAAAGGTATAAAAAGATTTGCAACAGTCTTTGTTCCTATGGATGAAGCTTTAGCAAGGGTAGTTATGGATATTAGCGGGAGACCATCGCTGACTTTTAAGCAGACTGGTGGACATGTGCATGATAAAGAAGAAACAAAGGAAGGCTACACTTTAATAGATGCAAAGCATTTTTTATACTCTTTTTGCAATAAAAGTGGTATAAATATGCATATAGATATAAAAGACGGTGATGATTTACATCATATGCTTGAAGCTAC
>DAOVJB010000053.1 GCA_030673425.1 Elusimicrobiota bacterium
AAAAGAGTTAAGAAATGATACAGAAAAATGGCACGGGATTATAAAAGAATCTTCCATGGATGATTGGTTAAAAGATGCTCTCATCAATAACCTCTATGTCTTGTTTTCATCTTCGTGGTGGACGAGGGAAAATAAGTTTGCCCTTTATGAAGCCCCTGTAATCTGCCCTTTAATGGGAACCTTAGACGTCAGGTTTTATGGTTCGGTTCCTATAGCTTTATTGTTTCCTGAGTTGGAGCTATCAGCATTAGAGCAGTTCCGCAGGGCTCAGCGTCCGAATGGGTATATTCCTCACGACCTGGGCTGGGAGCGGCTTGACCTTGCTAATGACGGGACCACATCGCCTCCTCAATGGAAAGACCTGAATTCTAAGTTTGTATTGATGGCTTACAGGGATTACTTATGGAGTGGAAACAATGTTTTTATTGATACTTTTTATCCAAACATTAAAAAGGCTATGCAGTGGCTGTTTGCTACTGACAAGAATAAAGATTATCTTCCGGATAACGAAGGTGCAGACCAGACTTTTGATTTGTGGAAATTTTTCGATACCAATGCTTATACGTCCGGATTATTCTTAGCCGCTTTAAGGGCATCTGAAGAGATTGCGAAATTAAACAAGGACGAAGAGTTCGCCGGAGAATGCCGGGACTGGTTCAATAAAGGACAGAAAAGTTTTGAAGAAGAATTGTGGACGGGAAAATTCTATAAAAATTGCAGTGGTAATGAAAAAAGAGATATTAGCTGCACATTATCTCAGTTAAACGGTCAATGGTATGCGCATATGCTTAATTTAGGTTATATCTTGGATAAGGAGAGAATAAAGGTTGCAATAAAAAATATTTTTGAATTAAATGCTAAAAAATGTAAGTATGGAGGGTTGAATTCAGTACTTCCTAACGGTAAGATTGATGAGAGCTCAGGACACTCAAGGGTAATCTGGCCGGCTATGAACTATGTTTTTGCGGCATTAGCAATTTATGAGGATTTACCTGAAGTGGGCTTAAGCTTAGCCAAAAAGATATGGGAGAATATCGCCTATAATGTTAAGAATCCATGGAATCAGTCAGATGTTGTTTATGCTAATGACGGAAGTTATGGATTCGGTGACTCTTATATGAGGAATATGGCCGTATGGGCTATCTTCATAGCTTTAGCTGCTAAAAATGATGAGTTAAAAGAAAGTTTAGAAAAACTAAGAAGTAAATAACAAACCTCCAGGAGCAGTAATGCTACTGCCTATAATCCTATGTGCTTTATCCGGCATCCTTCTAGGAAGCTGGACTATTTTCATGCGCAAAAGTGAACCCCACCAATTTGAAAATTTTTTCATAGTCTTTGTAACAATCCTCTCTTTTTTATTTATAGCATATTGTATATTTTTTACAGGAATCAGACAATTTAATCAGGAAATTCATAATGCCTCGGTACAGGCCTGGTTCTGGATAGCTTTAGGCGGCATAGGATGGGGGATAGGGCAGATACTTTTCGGCTATGGGATAACAATGTTAGGATTGGCGCTAGGGTATGCCATTATGATAGGGGTATCGATGCTTATCGGAACCTTTGTCACGATGTTTTTTATGGGGGGCATACCGCAAACCGCACCTCGTATTGTTTACTTATATGCTACGTTGGGTGTAGTAATATCTTTAGGTGGTGTAATTTTAAGTGCCTGGGCAGGTCAGATCAAATCATCTAAACTCAAGATAAAAAATTTTCCAAAGGGATTGTTGGTTTGTGTCGCATCCGGTAGTATCGGGTCCCTTTTTGCCCTTTCTTACGCAGGAGCTACAAAAAAAGCGCCCGGGTTTCTTACGACATGGCCGACAATGGCTGTGATAGTTTTTATATATTGGTTTGTACAGTTTGTATTTCTGGCAGGCAGAATTTACAAACTTAAATCATGGGAGCTTTTCTCAAGAGATACCCGGAAATATTTCTTACTGCCTTTTATCAGTGCAGTATTTTTTGCTGTTGCATTGGTTTTTAATTTTGAGGCTACAGATAAGGTAGGGATATCTTTAGCTTATCCGATGATGATGGGGATACAGATATTTGCCGGTAATGTATGGTCATTTGTGATGTTTAAGGAATGGATACATGCTCCAAAAAGAGCCGTTAATAGACAATATTTAGGGCTGTTTCTACTTTTGATAGCTTCAGTTTTAATCGGGAAAGCAATGGGTTATATAAAATGACAAATAAGGAGGAAAATATGAATGAGCAAAAGAAACAGATAAAGATTGAGATTGACGAACAGACTGCCGGGGGTATTTATGTTAATTTGGCATTGATAAGCCATACTCAGACAGAATTTGTCATGGATTTTTTATTCCTGCAGCCGCAGACGCCCAAGGCAAAGGTCAGGTCAAGGATTATTACCTCACCATCTCATGCCAAAAGGCTTCTTTTGGCTTTACAGGATAACCTCAAGAAATATGAAGAAAAGTTCGGCAAGATTGAGATAGCAAGAGCTCCTGAGGGGGATAAACAAATAGGTTTTATTATGTAATAAAAATAATCAGCTATTCTGTAGCGCTTTACTTTTTAATTAAGGAGGAGGCTCGTGAGGATAGGAGTTATAAGTGATACACATGGTAGCCTAAGTGCATGGAAAAAAGTTATAGGAACGATATTTAGCAATGTAGATATGATTTTACATGCAGGTGACCTTTTTTATTACGGACCGCGTAATCCTGTTCCCGAAGGTTATGCTCCCGGAGATTTAGCTAATGCGATGAACAAGTTAGAAATTCCCATAATAGCAGTAAAGGGAAATTGTGATTCAGAAGTAGACCAACTGGTGACTAATTTTCCGATACAGTCCCCGTTTGCTTTTTGCCAGATTGATCATTTGCGTATCCTCGTTAATCATGGACATGAACTGGATGATGAGCAGAAGATTGATATTGCCAGGAAGTGGGGAATAGATTTATTTATCTGTGGTCATACCCACCGCCAGAAGTTAACCCGGGACAGTGGAGTGGTGTTATTAAATCCGGGAAGCCCGTCTTTACCTAAAGAGGAACCAACAGTTGCTATAGTTGATATAAACAAAAAAGGTGAAGCTGAAATAAGAGTGATTAATGCAGATACCGGCGAGGTAGTTCTTGAGTAATTAATACAAATAATGAGGATGTATGCATACTGAACTTGTTTGTGTTGGTACTGAATTATTAACAGGGCACCTGAATACAGATAGCGCGTTTATCGGACAGAAATTACCGGATATAGGTATCAGACTGGATTTAGAGACTACTGTTGCTGATAAAAAGAATGATATAGAGAAAATCTTTCAAGAGGTCTTAAGAAGATCAGACCTTATTTTTGTGACAGGAGGGTTAGGTCCGACTTTTGATGACCTGACACGTGAAGTATTAGCTAAAGTCTTAAAGAAAAAGCTTGTTTTTAATAAAGAAGTAATGGAAACCATTGCTTATCGTTTTGCTAAAAGAGACATAAAAATGCCAAAAGAGAATGACAGGCAGGCGTATATAATCGAAGGTGCAAAGGTCATTCCTAATAAATCCGGTACAGCCCCCGGGATGATTATCGATTTGAAAGTCAATCCTGTTAAGAGTCAGAAATCTCCTGTTGTAATCATTCTTCTTCCGGGTCCCCCGAAAGAAATGCAGCCAATGATAAGAGATATCGTTCTTCCTTACCTGAAGAATAAGTTTGAGCGGAAGATAATCAAAACTCATCTTATCCATGTTTGTGGATTAACCGAGTCCGAAGTTGACCAGAAGATAAAGAATATAGTTGAAACTGAAAGGAGGCTGGAAGCAGGAGAGTTGACATTTGCTCTTCTGGCCCATCCGTCAGTTATAGATATAAAAATCACAGCCTCAGGTACTGATGAAATGGTAATTGACGGCTTAATTAAAAAAGCTGCAGGGGAAATAAAAGATTGCTTGAAAGATGATGTCTTCGCAGAAAACAACCAAACCCTGCAAACAACTGTAGGTTACTTACTGGGTAAGAAGAGGAAAACACTTAGTATAGCTGAATCATGTACAGGCGGATTGCTAGGCAATGTTATCACCAGTTCACCAGGGAGTTCTCTCTATTTTAAGGGCGGAGTTATAGCCTACAGCAACCAGGTTAAAACAGATATATTGAAAATACCTGAAGAAATACTTGATGAACACGGTGCTGTAAGTAAAGAAGTTGCTCTTACTATGGCACAAGCTATAAAAGGACTATATCAGACTGATTTTGCACTTGGTATTACGGGTATTGCAGGTCCTGGCGGTGGAACAGATAATAAACCCGTGGGTCTGGTTTATATAGCATTGGTTTCAAAAGGTAACCAAGTTACAAAAGAATGTAAATTTATCGGTTCCCGTCAGGAAATAAAATTTGCATCAGTTATAGCTGCTTTAGATTTATTACGCAGGATGTTGTTAAAAAATTGAGGGTTAACGATGCGTACCTTTATTGCTCTTGAGGTTAACCAGAAGGTCAGGGAAGAGATTGCCTCTGTACAGACCGAATGCAGGAAGATAGCTCCGGATGTAAAATGGGCAAAGGCAGGAAATATCCATATCACATTAAAATTTTTAGGAGAAGTTGCTCCTGAGGATATAGAAAAAATAGAAAAAGCGGTTAAAAGGGCAACAGGTGGATTCAAAGATTTCAGAGTAACTTTTATTGATATGGGAGGGTTCCCTAACACTAAAAATCCTAGAGTAATCTGGGTTGGTATATCTGAAGGAAAAGAGTATGTAGGTAATCTGAGTGAAGCAATTTCCAAGGAGTTGGTCCCTTGCGGGTTTTTACCCGAGGAAAGACCATTTATTCCTCATCTGACTATAGCAAGAGTAAAGTCAACAAAAAACAAGAGAAAGCTTGTACAGAAAATAGAGAGCCTGAGAAATACTGATTTCGGAGAAGGCTTGATTGACAGAGTTTTAATTATCCAAAGTAAATTAAGTCCTCAGGGACCTTGTTATTCAGTGTTAAAAGAAATAAAATTTAATGGTTAAATTTATAAGATTTAAGGAAAACCTATATGCGAATCATAGCTTTAGATGTAGGACAAAAAACTATAGGGGTAGCAGTGAGTGACCCGTTAGGCTATACCGCTCAGGGTATTGATACTATTTTGCGCAAAAATATAGATGAGGATATCAGGCAGATTAAAGATTTAATAAGTAAGTATGAAATATCTGAGATTGTTGTGGGTTTCCCTAAAAATATGGATGGGACCATAGGCAGAAAGGCGGAGGAAATTAATGAGTTTATTAAAATTTTAAGAGAAGCGATAGAATTAAATATAAGAAAATGGGATGAAAGATTAACCACAGCAGCGGGTGAGAAGATATTGCTTCAGGCAGATATGTCGAGAAAAAAAAGAAAAAAGGTGATTGATAAAGTAGCCGCTTGTTTAATTCTTCAGAGTTATTTGGATAGGCGAAGAAATGATTAAAATCCCCAGGATTGAGTTTTTAATAAAGCTAAAAAACACAAAAAGAAACATTTTTTTTGTGCTTTTTGTTTTTTTGGCAGTTATTACTTTATTTTTCTTATATCCCCGGCAACCTGTTATTTCAAAAACAGTCGTTATTACCTCAGGTATGAGTGCCCGGGATATTGCGCATCTACTGAAAAAGCATGAATTAATTACTAACGAGACATTTTTTTTAATACTTACTAAGATTAGAGGAGCGCAGGATGCGCTACAGGCTGGTGAGTATTTATTTAATAGGAAGATGGGAGCTAATTCTATCTTAAATAAAATAATAAAGGGAGAGATCGAATACATTAAACTAACTATTCCTGAAGGTTATACTTACAGACAGATTGCTGAACTTATTGAGGAAAAGAAATTAGGGAATAAAGAAAACTTCTTAAAAGAAGTTGAAGATAAAGAACTCCAAGGGTATTTATTCCCTGAAACCTATCTTGTTCATTCACAAACAGATGAAAAACAGATTATTCAAATGATGAATGAAAAATTCAATAAGGTTTTTGATACAGAGCTTAAAAAGAGGGCAAAAGAAATCAGATTAACTGAAAAAGAAGTGGTTATACTTGCTTCTATGATTGAAAAAGAGGCTAAAGATGATGAAGAGCGGAGTCTTGTTTCCAGCGTATTTCATAACCGCCTGAAACGTGGTTGGTTGCTGGAATCTTGTGCCACTGTTCAGTATGCGTTGGGTAGACATAAACCGAAATTAACCTACGATGATTTGAAAGTGAATTCCCCATATAACACGTATATACATCCTGGTTTACCTCCTGGTCCAATATGTAATCCAGGAGAGGCCTCTATCAGGGCAGCTTTATACCCGCAAGATTCGGATGCTTTATTCTTTGTTACAGGGGAAGACGGAACTCATAGATTTTCAAAGTATTATAAAGAGCATTTGAGAAAAAAAAGGAAGAAGAGTAGAAAAACATTGCAATAAATTTCATTTTATGGTATATAAAAAATAAAGAAAATATAAAATATGTAATTATTAAAGGAATAATATAAATTAGAAATTGTCAAATAATTTCTGCTAATTCTATACAAACAGAAGGAAATGCAGATAAAAATTTGGGGGTATTTTAAACTTAAAAACAAAACTTAAACCGGAGGAAAACCGTAATGATACACTCAAGTCTATAATGTAATTTTGATATGTCTTAAGACTTGAGTTTTTTTATTTAGGAGGATTATTCTATGGATAGAAGAAAATTTCATAGAATTGGAGCCACTTTTCCTGTTGAGTTGGAAGTTGAGAATAATATCCCTTCGAAAATAGTTGGTGAGATAGACAATATTAGTGAGGGAGGATTAGGACTTTTTTTAGAAAGTTCTTTACCTCAATATACCAGTTTTATCATTCGTATAGGGCTACCCTGCGGGCATTTTCCAATAAAAGTTCCTGTACAACTGATATGGGAAAATTCTATAGCAGAATATGAAAAATTCAACTGTGGAGTACGGTTCTTAAAATTGGAAGATGAGCATCTTTTTAGTTTAAGAAAGATATTATCTCAGTATAAGTTCTTAGATAAAAGATTTACTTCTTTAATAGAGAATATGAGGCAATTTCTTAAAGAGATTAAAAATAAGTTTGATAAATTTGATAAAACAAATAGTAATAAACAAAGAGAAATTAATTTTATTGACGTAAATAAAAGAAATATATTCGATGAATTGACCTATTATTTTGATGAAATTTGGCATGTCGTTGAGGCTTTTGATAAAGATAAATATATTATCCATCAGGACTATTGTCAACAAATATTAGGCTATTTACTTTTAGATTTGATTGAAACCAATAGACGAGTATATCGAAAACCCCTAGGTTATTCTGGTGACTATATGATGATGAATTATATTTATGATTATCATGACAATCAATTCTTAGGAGATTCATCTTACCAAAAGCTTATTAATAATTATACTTGTAATATTCCTGTTTCCTGTTCTAATATTAAGCGTAAGAATTTTCTTAAACAAAAAATTTTAGAAACAATGAAAACAAAAAATAGAGCAAAAATTATGAGTGTGGGTTGTGGCTCTGTTAGAGAGTTGATAGAATTATTAAAAGAGGGAAAAATTACTGAATCTTTATCATTTGAGTGTTTAGATTTTGAGAAAAGAGCTTTGGATTACGTTAGCAACGAGATTGATAAGATAGCATTTGACAAGAAGCAAACTTTGTCTATTAGTTATATTCGTAAAAACATAGCAGGCATTATAAGGGATAAAAAATTAAAAGAAGAGATT
>DAOVJB010000079.1 GCA_030673425.1 Elusimicrobiota bacterium
AAAATTAAACGAGTAGGGGTTTTAGGCTTTACTGATTATAACGAACAAAAGGGTTCAGGTGAGACAGTAGCAGATGAATTTATCAGGCAATTAATAAGAAAAGATATTACGGTAGTGGAACGTATCCATTTAGAGAATATTCTTAAAGAACAGGATTTAAGTTCTTCGGGCTATATGAATCCTCAGACAATAAAGAAAGCTGGAGAGTTATTAGGGATAGACGTTATTATCACCGGTACAGTCACTAAATATTTACCTGAGGATAAATATATACTTTTGTTAGATACTGAAACAGTGAAAATTACTGAGATAATTATTGACTCAGACAGAGAGATAAGTCCTCACTTATTTGTTACCAATCCTCAAGTAGGAATTAGTGCACGAATGATAGATGTAGAAACAGGAACTATAGTATGGGCAAATTCTTATAGTTATGATGCTTTTGATATTGAAACGGCTGTTGAATGGACAGTTTCTGACTTACTCAGGTCCCTGAGGAAGGTATGGCCTCAGATTAATAAAAAAAGTTAGAGGAGATAAATTTGACCGATATAGAACAAACGGTTAGAAAATTACAGCAGGATATAAATATAAGGTTCCTTGTAGCCGGGGTGGGATGTGTGCTGTTGTTATTCTTCTGGTTTTTGGGAGACGTTGAGAATTTATGGCCTGTTATAATAGTAGCTGCTGCAATTACACTTTTGAATTTGATAATTTATCTCCTGATTAAACATCAGAAAGTAAATAGAGTTACTGAATATATAGTTTCTATAGTGGATTTTGCAGCGATCACTTACGGTGCTAGTATTACAGGTGGCATTAAAAGTCCGTTTTACTTAATTTATATTTTAGTTATTTTGATCGAGGGGTTATATTCAAATACCTTACATGTAAAATATAATTTAATTTTATCCTGTATTTCCTACAGTGGTTTAATTCTTTTTTCCACTTACGGGAGATTAACACAGGATATGGCAGTTTCATTAGTTGCCAAATTAATGTTCTTGTTATTAACCGGTGGTATTGCTCTGTATTATGTAAGGATTTTACTGTCTCAGAGACATCAAATAGAACAGGTCTATACCGAGAAAACCCGTTTGTATGATAAGGTTAGGAATTTTAATGAGGAATTAGAAAGTAGGATAAAAGCAGTTACTGAGGAATTAAATGAGAAATTAGATGATATTCAACATCTTTTTGTCAGCACTGTAAAAGCGCTTTCATCTGCTATTGAAGCAAAAGATACTTATACAAGTGGACATAATGAGAGGATGTTAGATTATACTCTGGCTATTTTAGAAGAATTAAGAGAATCTCCTGAATTTGATTTTGATTATGAAGAAGCCAGAGGTACACTTCAGTTGGCGGTTTTAGTGCACGATATTGGTAAAATCGGGATACCTGATGATATTCTACAAAAACCCGGGTCATTGACCAATCAGGAATGGGATGAGATTAAAAAGCATCCAGACAAAGGAGTAAGCATCCTTGAGCCGATTAAGGAATTGAAAGAAGTCACGGATGTAATTAAGCATCATCATGAAAGATATGACGGAACAGGGTATCCAGAGGGGATAAAAGCAGAAGAAATTCCTCTTATTTCAAGAATAATTGCCGTGGCCGACACTTTTGATGCCATGACTTCAGACAGACCTTACAGGAAAAGAGCAAGTGATGAAAAGGCTGTCGAAGAAATTAAAAATTGTGCTGGAACGCAGTTTGATCCTGTAATTGTAGAGGCTTTCTTAAAAGCAAATGAAAAAGGGAAAATTAACAGCCAGTAAAAATTATAGCTGGATAAGGATACAAAAATGATTAAAAAATGGAAAATGTCGCTTGTTTCCACAGAAAAAGCAGAGAACCAATTTATGGTCTATATACAGGGTGACAAAGAAAATGTACAGGAAGTGGTGAATAAATTCAATAAGATATGTCGCGATCCATTCGAGATAAAAAAAGATGACTTTAACTGGGTTTTTTATATTATTAACTCAACAGAAGAACAAAGATCAAAAATAGAGGAATTCCTCAATCAGGTTACAGAAAAATCCGACATACAAAAAAGTGAGGGAAATGTAGAAGGAGAAAACGAACTAAGATCTCTGGTTAATGAGGTAAAAAAGGTAATCCAGGATTTAGACAAAAAAGGATTAACCCTGGAGGAATTAAAATCTATTGAAGATAAAACAGCAGCACAGGGAACAGAAGAAAAAAAAGAGGAAGTTAAGGCTAAAAAGGTCAGAAAAAAGCCAGAAGAACATAAACCGGAAGAGATTCTAATAGGTTATTTATTTCCTGTAAAAGATGAGCAGAAGTTCAACATATTTATGGGTACTCTTTCTGATGTTGAGAAAGTTACTAGTAAAAAGCCCATCCAGTTAAAGAAAGTTTTTAGCGAAGCATATAACCCTTTTGATAAAAGTTTTAAGTTAAATTCGGTAGCCAAAATATTCAAAACCCACAAGATTGAGACTTTAGTGCTTTTAACTCCCGATTCAAGAATGATACCTAAAGAAAAAGAGATTATTGAGGAATTGAAAAGGAGGTTAAAAAGAAAAGTTCTTTTTAAGATAATTCCTTTACCCAGGATAGGTAAGAGAAGCATTTATTTGGATCTTATTGTGGATATAGCCTTATTTAAGGGGAAAGGATTAGAATACTTTAAACTGAAACATTAAAAGGGATATTGTGTGACTAAAACAGAGACATCCCAATTATTACGTACCCCATTTTATGATATTCATACCTCTCTTAAAGCTAAGATGGTAGCATTTAGTGGATGGACAATGCCGTTGATGTATACCGGTATTCTTTCAGAGCATCATTTAGTAAGGGAAAAAGCTGGTTTATTTGATACTTCCCATATGGGTGAGTTTGAAATAGAGGGAGAAGATGCTTTGGGTTTAGTTCAGAAATTAGTTACCAATGACGTTTCCAAACTCAATATTAATCAGATCCTTTATACGCCGATGTGTCAGGATGATGGCGGAATAATTGATGATTTATTAGTTTATCGTTTAGGTGAACACCATTTTATGCTTGTGGTAAATGCTTCTAACATCCAAAAAGATTATAAGTGGGTTCTGGATAATGCCCAGGGATTAAAGGTAAAAGTAAGAGATGTGTCGTATCAAACAGCTTTACTTGCTTTGCAAGGTCCCCAGTCCGGGAAAATTTTACAAGGGTTAGTAAAAGGAGATTTAGATTCTCTCAACTATTATTGGTTTATAAAAGATGAGGTATATGGGATTAAAGGTATTATTTCCCGTACAGGTTATACAGGTGAATTAGGATATGAGCTCTTTATTACCGATGCTAAGCAGGAGAAACTTGAAGGTTTATGGAATGCTCTTATGGAAAAGGGTCGTGATTACGGTCTGGGCCCCTGTGGCTTAGGAGCACGTGATACACTAAGGTTAGAGATGAAATATGCTCTTTATGGAAATGATATTGATGAGGCAACTAATCCTTTAGAGGCGAAATTGGGATGGACTGTTAAATTTAACAAAGGCGATTTCAATGGAAGGGAAGCATTATTGAGAATAAGAGATAATGGTATAACTCGGAGATTGGTCGGTTTTGTGATGTTTGACAAAGGTATTGCCCGACATGGCTATGATATTTTTATGGATGAAGAAAGAATAGGGTATGTAACCAGTGGTTCATTCTCACCTGTTTTGGGTAAATCTATTGGCATGGCATATGTTGAGAATGATTTTGCAGAAACAGGGACGGAATTTGATGTTGAGATTAGGGGAAGAAAATGTAAGGCAAAAGTAGTAGATACCCCTTTTTATAAAATAACATAAGATAAAGGAGATATGTATTTATGATACCAGAAGACTTGAAATTCACCGAAACTCATGAATGGATTAAGATTGAAGGCAAACAAGCAATAGTAGGTATTACTGATTATGCTGTTGAGAAACTAGGGGATGTTGTATTTGTAGAGTTGCCTGCGTTAGGTAAAGAGATTAAAAAGAAAGAGTCTTTTGGTGTTGTAGAATCAGTAAAAGCAGTTTCTGATTTATATTCTCCGTTAAATGGAAAAATTGTGTCTGTAAATGATAAACTGTCTAACAGCCCTGATTTACTAAATAAGGATCCTTATGGCGAGGGCTGGATAGTGAAAATAGAAGTAAATGACCCCAAAGAAATTGATAGTCTAATCTCAACAAAAGATTATGAGAAATTACTGGAAAAAGAAGGTTAATTATTTAAAGGTATAAATTATGTCGTATATCCCTCATACAGATAAAGACCGTCATGATATGATGATGAGCATAGGAATAGATTCTTGTAGTGAACTTTTTGATGATATTCCTTCCTCTATAAGGATTAAAGGGAAGATAGAATTACCTGAAGCTCTTTGCGAAATGGATTTAGTCAGTCATATGCAGGGGTTGAGTCAAAAGAACAAAAATCTCCAGGATGATTATATATCTTTTTTAGGAGCAGGAGCTTATGAGCATTTTATACCAAGTCTTGTTTCCCATATCACCGGACGTTCTGAATTTTACACTGCTTATACGCCTTATCAACCCGAACTAAGCCAGGGAATTTTACAGGCTATGTTTGAATATCAATCTTTAATTTGTGCTATAACAGGTATGGATGTAGCAAACGCATCTTTATATGATGGGGCTACTGCGGTTGCGGAAGCGGTTAATTTAACTAGCCATGTGACTAAGAGAGATAAAGTCATCGTCTCCGGCATCCTTCATCCTGAATATAGAGAAGTGTTGAGAACTTATGCAAAACCAAGCAGTTTGAAAATTATCGAGACAGATTATGTAAATGGAAAAACAGATGTTAAACAGGTTAAAGATCTCATTGATGATAAGACTGCTTGTGTAATCATACAGAATCCGAATTTCTTTGGGCAATTAGAAGATTTATCCCAAATAAGTGAGATTGCTCATTCTAAAGGTTCTTTATTGATAGCCGTTATTTATCCTATCTCACTGGGGTTGTTGAAATTACCGGGTGACTGCGGGGCAGATATAGTCGTAGGAGAAGGACAGAGCTTAGGTATTCCTCTATCCTTTGGTGGTCCTTATTTAGGCATATTTGCATGTCGTAGTGATCTTACAAGGTACATCCCGGGTAGAGTAGTGGGAATAACCGAAGATACATTACAGAGACGCGGTTATGTACTTACTTTGCAGACCAGAGAACAGCATATTCGCAGGGAAAAAGCAACTTCTAATATATGTTCCAATGAAGCTTTGTGTGCTTTGGCTGCCTCTGTATATATGGTTTGTTTAGGAAAGAAGGGGTTAAAGCAGGTAGCTAATCTTTGTCTGCAAAAAGCCCATTATTTAGCAGATGAGATAAGTAGGATTAAAGGATTCAAGTTAAAATTTACCACGTCTTTTTTTAATGAATTTGTTATAATAGTAGAAGGCTTAAATAAGAAAAAAAATCTGAAAGCAGATGGAAAATTAAATCTTGTAGAAGCTATAAATAAAAAATTGCTGAAAGAAAATATTATTGGTGGATTTCCTTTAGGTAGGTTCTATCCTGAATTAGCAGATTGTTTGTTGTTTTGTGTGACTGAAAAGAGAACCAAGCCCCAGATGGATAAGTTAATCATGATTTTAAGGAACTTGGAAATTTCTTGAGAGAAAGAGAACTATGTTTTCTGAACCTTTAATTTTTGATATATGCTCTAAGAGCAAGAATTTTTTTGGTGAGTGTGATGTTGAATCCCAGGATATTAATAAATTAATTCCCTCGGATTATCTTGCTCAAAGTGACCTGGATTTACCGGAAGTAGCAGAAGTTGACATTATTCGTCATTATACACATCTGGCTGAGAAGAATTACAGTATAGATAGAGGTTTATATCCTCTGGGTTCTTGTACAATGAAGTATAATCCGAAGGTAAACGAAGATATTAGTAAATATGCAGGGTTTACGAGTATTCATCCTTATCAACCTGAGGATTCAGTTCAGGGGGCATTGCAGATACTATATGAAATGGAGCAGTATCTTTGCCAGATAAGTGGTATGGATAAAATTACCTTTCAGCCCGCAGCAGGTGCTCATGGTGAAACCACAGGTTTGATGTTAATCAAAGCTTATCATGATAAACAGCAGGAAGGGCGAAGACGAAATAAAATCATTGTACCTGATTCAGCCCATGG
>DAOVJB010000184.1 GCA_030673425.1 Elusimicrobiota bacterium
AATTTTGCCTCCTCGGGAACTTTTTCATAAACTTCAGCTAAAACCTCCAGATGTATAGAGGTTGTTTTCCCGAATTTGGTTACGACTTCCATAATCTTTTCAACGTTCTGATTTTTGGTTTGTGCTTTTTCTGCCCGAGCCATGCTGTTATTTAATTGATTCTCGTATCTTTCCAGAGTTTTTTCTACCAATTCTGGCTTTCCTTTATCTACCACAGCTTTTGCTTCAGCTAGTCTTTCAGCAGCTAAGGTAGCATACCTTTCAGCTTTCTTGAGGTCGCCAAAAGTAAAGAAAGTGCCAATTTCCTCTATAATTGTCTCCAAAAAATAGAATGGACTGTCAGGAGTAAGTCCTGGGTCTGGTAGTTCTGTTTCTTGAGCTAAAACTCCTGTTCCGAGAGAGAATAGAAATAGTAAAATTATTAGTAAAAATTTTGCTTTCATAATTTGATTTATTATTTATTGTGCTTTGCTAATCTTTCCTTTTTATTCACTCACTATCTCGGACTGCAAACTTTTGTCGCTTAATACTGTATCTTCTTTAACTACCTGACGTTGCAAAAACTCTCCGGCAAGCTCCTGATATGCTATCGCGCCCTTAGAGTTTCTATCATAAAGTAATATCGGCTTGCCAAAACTTGGGGCCTCGGAAAGCCGAATACTACGAGGTATCACTGTCTGATAAGCCTTTTCTTTAAAAAACCCCCTCACTTCATCAATTACCTGCTGGGAAAGGTTGGTCCTATGGTCAGCCATTGTTAAAACTGCTCCTTCTATTTCCAGAGTTGGGTTTAAATTAGCTTTTATAAGGTTTATTGTATTAAGGAGTTGACTTAATCCCTCTAAGGCATAGTATTCGCATTGAATAGGCATAATAACGGAATCAGCAGTATTCATTGCATTTACGGTAAGCAAGCCTAAAGAGGGCGGGGAATCAATGAAAATATAGTCATATAATGCCCTGATCTGATCTATGGCAACACGCAAGACAAATTCCCGCTTTTCTATATTTACTAATTCTATTTCTGCCCCACTCAGGTCAAATTTGGAAGGTATCAAGTCAAGCTTTGGTACCGGGGTAGTGGTTATTATGTCTTTAATTGAGAATTGTGAATTTAACAATGCTTCGTAAATGCTTGTCTTAACAGATGTTTTGTCAATACCCAATCCGCTGGTAGCATTACTCTGGGGATCTATATCAACTAAAAGGATTGATTTACCCTCTTCAGCCAGATAGGCAGCCAAATTTACAGCAGTAGTGGTCTTACCCGTTCCGCCCTTTTGATTGCATATTGTTATAACTTTAGCCATGCCAATATCTTGCAAAATTGTTTATCGTGGAACATTATTTTAGGGTTCGATAAATCGAACCCTACATTATTACTTGTAGGGGTCGGATTTATCCGACCCTTCACAGGTGTTCTGAAAAAGTGCTTATGTCTCACAAGAAATATCCGGCCATTGTACTGTTGTTATGTCATCATCCGGTCTGACCGGATGATCCACCCAGAATCCTTTAAAAATATGTACTGTTACAAACATAAAGATTTAATAACTAGACGCCATTTTTAATCTGGAAACCGTATCATTTATTTTTTTGATACGGTTATTAGGCTAACTATGTCTTCAAAACCAGGTAAATACTTCCTTGTATTGCACTGGTTAATTCTCCACCGTCATTGCGGGCAACTATTTTCTATCGTCATTCAGACTGTATCGCAACTGAAATTTTACAATTCTTACTTTCGTGGAAATGACGTCTCCAGTATGTCATTCCCGCAAAAGCCAGCGGCCTTGCCCACGGCTTCGCCGTGAGGCGAGCCGCTAGGCAGGCGGGAATCCACCATCTAAGGTAACCGTGAATTACGATATAATCCAATTGCGGAGAAATCCGCCGCAGGTAGACGACCAAAACAATCTCGCTCTTCCCAATGACGACAAAAAGCCCACAATTTACACTCTAAGTCCTGGCCAAAAAAACACCTTTGCTACATCCTCATTTATTTCAAAGTGTTACAAAATTGTTTCACGTGGAACATTATTTTTTTAGGGCAACCCTTACCTTTGCCTGCTTACTGCCTTTCATATTAAATAGACCTTTATTGCCTTCTGCTAATATCTCTATATGCACCTTGTCTCTTGTTACCCCTAATTTATGTAAAGCAATCTTGATTGCCTCTTCAGTGGTTCTGCCTTCTGACTCTACGCGCATCAATGAATTGTTTTCCATTTAACAACCTATGTTGTAGCTGGCTGTGTCTTCTTAGTAATCAATAACTGCTGGATAGAAGTAAATATGTTAAAAACAAACCAATATAGCACTACTCCTGAGGGAAATCTCGCAAATATCCATACTAAAAATAAGGGCATCATCCACATCATCATTTTTGCCTGTTGGTTATCAACGCCTGTCTTACCTAAACCGGTTATTTTCTGCTGAACAAGTGTGCTTATTCCCATTAATATTGGCAGGATATAATAAGGATCTTTGACTGAAAGATCTGTAATCCACCCTAAAAACGGAGCTCCTCTCAATTTTATAGAATTATATAATACGACATAAAGCGCGATAAACACGGGCATTTGTAAAAGCAAAGGCAGGCATCCTCCCTTGCAGCCAGCCAGAGGATTAGTCCCGGTCTTCTTGTAAAGTTCCATTGTTTCTTTGTTTAGCTTCTGGGGGTTATTCTTATATTTTTCCTTTAACTCCGTTAATTGAGGCTGAACGATCTTCATATCGTCCTGCATCTTCTTCATTGCCTCAAAACTCCGATGAGTCAGAGGATAAAATATTATCTTTGTAGTAAGTGCTAGCAATATTATAGCATAACCATAATTATGAGTCCAGTTATAAAAGAT
>DAOVJB010000172.1 GCA_030673425.1 Elusimicrobiota bacterium
ATCATTACCTATGCTCCTCTATATAGCGGGTTATTAACCGGAAAATTCTTCTTGGATGATACAAAAGTTCCCAATGATATTAATAGAAAAATGAAAAAGGAAGATTTGGAAGAGCCGCGTTTTTCAATAAATAAAGACGCTCTTTTAAAACTCAAAAAGATAGCCGATAAGTATAAAAAAACTCTTCCCCAATTAGTATTGAATTGGAATTATAACCAGGGGGGGATAACTTCGGCTATTGCCGGGACCAGGAAGCTTCTCCAGTTATATGATAATTTAGGTAGTGTCGGCTGGAAAATTTCCGAGGAAGATTTAAGAAAAATAGGGAATATTTTGAAAGAAAGAGAAGATAAATTGGTAGAAAAACTTAAAACCACACTATAGGAAGGGAAGCCGGCTTTATGACAAGTTTAATAATTGGGTTGTGTGCAGGTATGTTATGTATGGTTTCTTTCCTGCCTCAACTAATAAAGATAGTGAGGACGAAACAAACAAAAGATTTATCTTTAATAACATTTTCTGTGCTTTCTGTAGGCGTATTTTTGTGGTTAATTTATGGAATATTGATAGGAGAATTGCCGATAATACTGAGCAATGCATTTATATTTGTCTTATCTCTTTTGATTGTGGCAATGAAAATCAAATATAAATAGGGTCTGCTGAAAAAGCCAGCATCCCCGTAATCAGGTATAATCATAGTTGATGATTATACCAGGAGGGAAAGATGAAACAAATTTTGGCTGTGGTAATTGGTTTTTTAGGGATTTTGTTGAGCAGTAATGCGTATGCTCAAGATGCTGTTAAGGAGGGAGAAATGGTGATTTTAGAGACAAATCAGGGTCTAATAGAAATTAAGCTGATGTCTGAGGTGGCTCCCAAGACCTGTGAGAATTTCATCGGGCTGGTTGCCAAAGGTTATTATAACGGGGTAATATTTCATCGAGTAATAAAAAACTTTATGATTCAGGGTGGAGACCCTACCGGAACAGGAAGGGGCGGCAGTTCAATCTGGGGTGAGGTGTTCGAAGATGAGGTAAGCTCTAAGGTTGCATTTGACCGGCCCGGGCTGGTGGCTATGGCCAATGCCGGACCAAATACAAATGGCAGTCAGTTTTTTATTACTACGGCAAAGACACCATGGCTGAATATGAAACACACAATTTTCGGCCAAGTTGTTTCAGGATATGATGTTGTAGAAAAAATAGAGAATTCTGCTGTGGATAAATCTGCCCGGCCTCTCTCGGAACAAAAGATCATAAAAGCATATATCAAAAAATAGACGCTGTTCCTACGGTGCGGTTTAGCCCCAAAACCGCTATAATCATAGCTGATGATTATACCAGAGAGGAAATAATGAGTGAAAAAATATTAATAGTAGAAGACGATAAACACATTTCTAAGCTCGTTAAATACAATTTAGAAAAAGCAGGTTTTGAATGCACTGTGATGATTACCGGCGAGAAGGCATTTGAAGTATTAGATAAACAGTCTATCAATTTGATAATATTGGATATAATGCTTCCTAAAATGGATGGATTTGAGGTTTGTAAGCAGCTAAAACAGAATAAGAAGCTTTCTAATATCCCGCTCATAATGTTAACTGCTAAAGGAGAAGAAGTGGATAGAATTGTCGGACTTGAATTAGGAGCAGATGATTACATAGTTAAACCATTTAGTCCGAGAGAATTAGTTTTAAGGGTAAAGGCAATTTTAAAACGCGGTAAGATAGAAGAGATTACCAAAGATATCTTAACTGTGAATAAACTAAAAGTAGACATTCCGCGGCATAAAATAACTGTTAATAAGACGGAAATAGAGTTGACTCAAATGGAATTCAAACTTTTGGTTATTCTTATGCAAAGAGCCGGCCGTGTTCAATCAAGAGAACAATTACTAAGTGATGTTTGGGATATAGCCGCTGATGTTACCACCCGCACCATAGATACTCACATTAAACGTCTTAGACAGAAATTAGGTAAAATGGGTAGGCTGGTAGAAACTGTAAGAGGCATCGGTTACAGGTTTAGCGAAGACCCCCCACCTTTTTAAGTATTCAGATGAGAATAAATATTCATTATAAAATTACTCTCATTTTCGGAATAATTATTGCTGTTATTCTCGCCGGGATTTACTTCTACCTCAACAACAGTTTACGAGAACATACCTACCAACGTATCAAAACTAACCTATTGAGACAAGTTTTTTTAACTAAGTCTTTCCTTGGGGAAGATCTTGCCGGAGATATCCAGCGCCAGGAATTAGATACACTGGCTAATAGGGTTGGAAAAGATTTAAATGTACGAGTTACTATTATCAACCTTGATGGTACCGTTGTCGGAGATTCAGAGTTAAATGACAGACAGCTTTTGAAAGTTGAAAAACATCTCTATCGGCCAGAGGTGCAAATGGCACTTAAGTCAGGGACTGGAGAAAGCAGGCGGTTCAGCACCACTATAAAGAAGGACATGCTTTATATTGCTACTCGTTATGGCAAGGGAAAAACACAGGGCATAGTACGATTATCAATACCACTTTTAGAAATTGAGGTAATATCAAACCGCCTAAAAAGAATGCTCGTAGTGTCACTTTTTATTGCTTTTATTTTGGCAATGATTATCAGCTTTTTAGTATCAGTGTTTATTTCAAAGCCGGTAAGGGAGATGTCTTTGGTGGCTAAAGCAATAGCAAAAGGTGATTTTTCAAAGAGAATTACAATTACTTCGAACGATGAGATAGGCGGTTTGGCTTTAGCTTTTAATTATATGTCGGAGCAAATTAAATTACGCGTCCAGGAGGTCACGACAAGCAAATCGAGATTAGAAGCTGTGCTTTTGAGTATGTTTGAAGGTGTTATGGTTGTTGATTTAAAAGGGACAATTTTATTAATGAACCAGACTTTGAAAGACTTTTTATGCGTTAAAGAAGAATCAGTGGGTAAAAAACCTCTTGAGGTAATACGGAATATTGAAATCCAGGAGATTGCTGATGCAGTTTTAAAGTTACAAGGAGGTGTTGAGTCTCGTGAAATTTCTGTTTTACTTCCCGAAGAAAAAATTTTATTGGTACATGCAACCCCTGTTATCCGGGAAAGAAAAGTCGAAG
>DAOVJB010000012.1 GCA_030673425.1 Elusimicrobiota bacterium
GCCCTGTTATATAAATAGACTAAATCATCATCGGAAATGAACCCGGTAAAAATCACATTATTTACCAAACCTAATTTATCCACCAGTTTAACCAGTTGTCCATAAGTCCAATTTTTACTTCCGCCAATGACCAACTTATACTTCTCTTTTATATCATCAGGTAATCCCAAATAGGCCTTTACTAAAGAAGAGACATTCTTATGGGGCATAAGATTACCAATGTAGAGAATATAATCTGATTTGATGCTATATTTTTCTAAAATAATCTTTAAAGAGATATTGTCTTCTACGCGGAAAAATCTTCCATCAACAGCATTATAATTGACAATTATTTTGCTTTCATCGGTTCTGAAGATTTTGAAAAGTTCTTCTTTGACATAATTGGAAACAACCAGGATAAAATCTGCGCTATAGATAGACCTTTTAAGTGTTTTTTTAAAATAACTCCGATGCCAGAAAGAGATATTTCTGTTAAACAAAGGATTTAAATCGTGCACAGTTATAATTGACTTGCATTTTAACGACCAGGGTTTCTTATAATAGGGAGAAAAAAATAGATTTATTTTATCTTCATTTAATGCTCTTGGCAATGTAATATGGTCCCACAGGAATTTCGAACCGGATAAGATTCTAACTTGGATATTAAAGTCACTGAGATCAACCTCAGGTTTATGAGAATAATAAAGGAAGTATTCATGAGAAGTGCTGGAGGCATATTTAATAAATCCCCTAAGATACCTGCCAATTCCCGTCATTACACTTTCAATTTCCCGGGCATCAATTCCTATTTTCACATTAACTCTCCTTCTGGCAAGTAAGGTGTATTCCTATTGCTAAGGGGAAATTTTTAAGGATTCCAGATTCATAGAAAGCTACTGTCTCAACCAAGCGTCCTAATATCGCCCAGAGTGTCAAAATTATTCCTCTTTCTTTTAAGCTTCTTGATATCTTCTCCTTAACTGAAAGAGCTTGTTTTCTCTCATAATCAATTGTTTTTTTTCTTTGAAATTTTCTGGGAAGATAATCAAAAAAAATGTCATATACCTGCCCGATAAAATGAAAACTGAATGTTTCTTTAACTATTATAAAACCCTGTTCCTCAACAAATCTATGAACATCGTACCTACTCAATCTTTGAATATGACCAGCATATTCCCTTTTTAAATTATATCCTATTTTTAATTTCCACATTAACCAATGCAAAGTAAATCTATTGGCCTCACAGGGAACCAAAAGATGGCATATTCCTCCTTCTTTTAATACCCTTTTTGCCTCTTTTATCGCCTCCTCTACATCTTTAAGATGTTCCAACACATCCATCATTACTACAATATCAAAACTTTTATCTTTATAAGGTAGGGCTGATGTTTCTCCAATCTTGTAGTGAATATCATATTTTTTATTTTTCATTGCTATGGTAATAGCAGTTTTGCTAATATCGCATCCATATACCTCTAAATCAGGGCGATAATGTTTTACAGATTTAATAAATATCCCGGTACCGCACCCTATTTCTAACAATCGGCCATTTACACTCTCTATTATTTCTAAAAAACGCTTTAAGCCGAGAACAGAATTTCTTTTGCTCTCTAATCCAATAATAGATTCTACAGTACCCCAAATATGCTCTTCATAATCAAATCTTTCCTCTTTGGCTTCCATCTATTGATTAACCTTTTTTATGAGAAGCTCTTCATAAACTGCTTCTGTTTTTTCAACATGTTCCTGGATAGTAAAATATTTCTCTACTCTCTCTCTGCCCCTCTGTCCCATTTCTTTCGCCAGCTCTCTATTATTAAGTAAGATAATTATATTCTTAGCCAATGCCTCGGAATTTCTGGGAGGGACTAATAATCCGGTTTCTCTATCTATAACTATCTCAGGAGTTCCACCGGTATTGGTAGCTACGATTGGTTTTGCCATAGCCATTGCCTCAAAAAGAACCCGCCCACATGGTTCAGCGTCAGAAGCCAGGACAAATATATCCATTCCTGCTAAAACTTGGGGCATATCCCTCCTGAAACCGGCAAAAATAACTCTTTTTTCTAAGTGTAATTTCTGCACCAAATTTCTCAAATGCTCACGAAGCCAAAAATGCTCCGGAGAAAAGGTATCCCCAACAATTAAAAAACGCACCCGAGGATAGCTCTTAACAACGCCGGCTGCTGCGTGCAGGAAATACTCATGGCCCTTACTCGGGTCAAGACGACCGACCATACCAACTATGATTTCCTCATCATTTATATCAAATTCCTTACGTATTTGCCTGCCGCTAATTCCAGGGTCAAATTTACTAACATTAACACCATTAATAATAGTTATAATTTTATCCTGTATTTTTCCCCTTTTATAAAAGCGTTCTCTAATAGCCTCGGAATTGCATATTATTTTGTCCGGCAAGAAAGAAAAAAACCGGTCTATATCCCACATTCCCTTACCGAGTAAATTACGGGCATGCCAAGTAATAAGAACATGAGAAAGCTTAGCAGAAACCGCTGCTAACAAGTTAGTCCCTGTGCCGCTGGAGTGAACTAAGGCTATTTCTTTCTTTCTAATAACCTGCCTAATTTTATTGATAGCGCTACAGATTCTAAAAGGATTTAATCTTTTTAACCGTGGGAACCTAACAAAAAAAACTTCTATATTTAGTTTTTTCAACTCATCAACAAAAGGCCCATCTTGGGGACAGATAAAAAAGGGCTGAAACTTATTTTTATCTAATTTGCTTACTAAATTAAGGAGACTATTCTCCGCTCCACCCAATATGGATGTCTCGTGTAAATATAAGATATTAAACTTCATTACTAAATTTCCTTTTTTGCCGAGAACTTTTGTATTTATTATATCTTCTTTCTTATCATCCATAAAATGTTGAAACTGAACGCTTCTTTAAGTATAGGAATCTTAGCTAAAAATGGACGGCCAATGTCAGCATAAGTCCGTTTAAATTCTAAACCATTTCTTTCTAACAATCGCTCAAATTTAAATCTATTAGTCAAACCAAAATGGAGTCTCGTTTCCAGTACATTCTTCTTAAACAAGCGCTCAATTTTTCTTTTAATAAATCCGATTGCTTCACGAAAACCATTAGGAGTAAAAATTATAATTAGCCCGAAGGGTTTAAGTACCCGGCACATTTCTTTGATTGCCTTTTCTTTTTGTTGGTCAGTAATGTGCTCTATAAAATCGGCAGTGACAATTTTGTCAAAAAAGAAATTTTCAAAAGGTAATTTTTTAGCTGCATCGCAGGTTACAAATTCAATCTTGCTGCCAACCCCGAATTTATTACACAATATTTTGGCTGCCTCAATAGACTTTTTTGAATAATCTACCCCCCAAGCTTGAGCGCCAACTTTTGCCGAGTGATAGGTAAATGTCCCTACCCCACATCCCACATCTAATATTTTCTCCCCCGGTTTGGGGTCTAAGGCATTCAAAACTTTTTCTTTTCTCCTCTTAAAAGAAAGATTTTTTGGTTCATAATATGAATCAATTTGGAATTGCAACGACTGCAGGGCGATACGTAAATCGTAATCTTGTGGAATTATTGGTCTTTTATAAACTATCTTTCTAACCACTTCTAAATTATCGCTAACAGGGCTTTCCAGCCTTGGATTAATATTTTCAAGAAATTGGATAAAATAGTCAATTAAGAAGAGACTCTCCTCGTTTTCTAATTTCAAAAAATAGTCTATTTCTTTCTGAGTTAATTTTTGTTGAGCAACAAAATTCCAAAATTTATTAAGCATTTTTTGATAAGTTTCTACCTCTCCTGCAGAGATAATGCCTTTTTCCTTTAAATCATCGAGAAATTTGACTATTATTTCCATCTCAAATTTTTCGCGCCTTAACAATTTTCTAGTTTGCTTATTTTAAAGTTGATATAATAATCATAAATCTCTTCTATTTTCTCTGCCATAATTTTTGAGCTGAATTGTTCGACGCGTTTCTTTCCTGCTTCTCCTAAAGCAACAGCATATTCTTTATCTTTTAATAACCTGGTTATCGCTGAAGCTAATGCAAAAGAGCTTTTTGCCGGAACCAATAAGCCTGTCTCGCCATCTTTAACTACCTCCGGAACGCCTCCGATATTAGTAGCAACTACTGGCTTGCTGCAAGCCATGGCCTCAATGATAGATATTGGCATTCCTTCTCTAATCTTCGAAGAAAGCACCACCATATCCATAATTGATAGCAAATCGGGGACATCATCTCTTTTTCCTGTAAAGATAACGTGCGAGACGATATTTAGATCATTAACTTTCTGTTCTAATTCTTTTCGTAAAATCCCATCTCCTACAATTAAAAACGTAATCTGTGCAAAAGTTTCCAACACCTTGCTTGCTGCTTCTAAAAAATATATATGCCCCTTCTGGGGTGTTAAAGAAGCGACTATCCCCACTACCATATCAGAAGGATTGATCTTAAGAACCTGCTTAATAACAAAAGTATCTTTGAATTGATTAAATCTATTCTCATCAATACCATTATAAATAACCACTGTTCTTGATGATTTAATCCCCTCGTATTCCTGCACAAATTCTTCAACGGCTTTTGAGCAACATATAATCTTATGTGTAACGATGCTCAGCAATTTCTCAACTACAATATGCCTTTTTTTATACCACCAATAGGTACTATGCACATGGACAATAATAACTGGAACTCCTGCCAGTTTTGCTGCAATTCTTCCAATAGTAGATGCAAAGTAACCATGTATATGTACAATATCTGGTTTTGCCCCTCTTAACAAAAAAATGATTTTTAACGCATCAAAAGGATTATGGTAATTGAGAATGTTCAAAATTTTTACTTTAAGCCCTTTATGCTCCAGCTCGTTAGCAATCCTACCTCCTCTAGCAACACACCAGACTTCTACATCATATTTCGCCTTATCCAAGCTATAGGCGAGAGTAGCAATAACTCTCTCCATCCCGCCTAAGTCTAAGGTTTCAACTAATTGCAGCACTTTTGTTTTTTTCATAGACTTTAACGTTATGTGTTATTTATATTGTTTTATCCTCAATATCTTCCATTTAGTTTTTCGTACTACCTGTGTTATCAAAGGCAGCAAATAAAGAAGAATCAGTAATCTCCATGCATCTCTATTACAAATATTTAACCAAAAACACTGTTTTAATAATTTTTTAGCTTGGCTATAATTTTTTTTATAAAATTGCTTCCGTGCATACAAATAGCTTTTCATAGAAGAACTTATATACTTATCCCTTATTTTTACTATCAACTCCTCAATCCCCTCTGTAACATACTTGGAGCTTAAACTATCTGGATGCACTCGATAATAATATAAGAATTTATTTATTTTTTGCAACTTGAATTTTTCGCGCACTCTTAACCAATAATCATAATCCTCAGCTAATAAAGCTTGCGGATCATAGTTTCCAATTTCCTGATACACTTTTCTCCTATACAAAAAACAAGCACCAATACAATTTTCAATGCTTAATTCCCTGGATGAACCGACCCTTCGCTCAAATATAATATTGTCTTTTTCATCAATTTTATAAAAATTGGCATAGACAAAATCTATTCTTTTATTAGATTCCAGAACCTTAACCATACACCCAATTGCATTAAGGGTATAATAGTTATCATCTGATGTCCAGGTTAGAAACTGGCCACTGGCATAAAAAAATCCTTTATTGAGAACCTCAGATACACCAGAATTTGTATCGTACCTTAAATACTTTATGCGAGAGTCATTATAATCTTTGATTATCCGCGGGGTGGTATCTGTGGACGCATCATCAACTATAATAAGCTCAATATTTTTGTAGGTTTGATTGAGGCAACTATCAATTGACTCTCGTATATACTTAGCGCCATTATAAGTAGGTAGAACAATGCTGACTTTTGGTAGACTTTCATTCATTCTTTTCTGCCTCGCTTAGGAGCCGCTCAACAATTCTTTTACTTGCTTTTCCATCTCCGTAGGGATTTATAGCTTTTGACATACGTTGATATTTTTCTTTATCCTCTAATAATTCTATCGTTGCCTCTATGACTCTTTCAGATTGAGTTCCAACCACTTCTGCTGCTCCTGCTTCTATAACCTCAGACCGCTCGGTTAATTCACGCAATACTAAAACAGGTTTATTTAAACTGGGAGCTTCTTCTTGCAAACCTCCTGAGTCTGTTAATATAAGATAAGACTTTTTCATTAAATGCATAAAATACTCGTAATCTAAAGGTTTAATCAGTGAAACATTTTTTATCCCCTTCAGTATTGAATATACAGGCTTTTGAACATTGGGATTAAGATGAACGGGATAAACAATATGTACATCGGAAGGATACTTTAGGGCGATCGCCTTAATTGCATTGCAGATATTAGTTAAGGGCTCACCAAAATTCTCTCGTCTATGAGCTGTAACTAAAATAACTTTTTTTTTATTAAATGGTATATTCTCTAAAGCAGTACTTCTTAAATCAAGATCTCTTACGGCTATATCAAGCAGAGCATCAATAACTGTATTACCGGTTACTTCTATTCTTTCTTCGGCAACTCCTTCCTGCAGAAGATTTTGTTTTGCCTGCTCAGTATGAGCGAAGCATAAATCGCTTACTGCATCAATAACTTTTCTGTTAATTTCTTCGGGGTAAGGCTGTAATTTGTTCCAGGTCCTTAAGCCGGCTTCAATATGAGCAATCTTAACTTTTTGATAAAAAGCCGCTAAACTCGCCGCCATACTTGTAGTAGTATCCCCTTGAACCAATAAATAATTTGGTTTTTCTCTCCTAATAATTTCTCCAAGTTGCGTTAAAACTGTAACCATAATATACTCGAGACTCTGGTTTTCCTGCATAATATTTAAGTCATAATTGGGTTTTATATCAAATAGTTTTAAAAATTGATCTAACATCTGTCGATGTTGTGCTGTAACGCAAATGCGGCAAATGAACTTGTCGAAATGTTTATCTATCTCCTTTATCACCGGCGCCATCTTAATTACTTCTGGCCGAGTGCCAAAGACAGTTAGGATTTTAATCATATTTTTACACCTTCCCAGGCAATAAATAATCCGTCAGGATGAGAAAGTTTTCCATATGCTATTGGTTTGTAATGCGCTTTTACGCCATATTTATTGAGTATCTTTATTATCTCTTCTGGTTTAAACCATTGCTCCCAAGGTTTCAACTTTAAAACTCCAAGCTTAGCAATATTTTTATCTATAATAATTATTTTCCCGCCAGGTTTAAGAATCCTAACCATCTCTTTTATAGCGCTTTTAGTCATTAGTGCGTGCTCAAGTGCTTCTACGCAGTAAACACAATCAAAAAAGGCATCTGGATACCTTATATTAAGTATACTTCCGCAGAGAGTTTCTATTCCCTCGGGACAAAAATTGAGCAGTGTCTCTGAAATATCTAAGCCATAAAGTTGGGTATTTGGAAATCTCTTCTTCAAAATCCGAAGAAATCTTCCCTTACCACAGCCGATTTCAATTACCTTCTTACCGTCCAAACTTCCGAAAAAAGATAATATTTCTTGCACCCTCCCGTCTTCTGCCTCTATTGATTCAGGGAATAGATTAACTTCTTTGTTAAATGCCGTTTTTATTTTCCAATAATGGGCATCGAGAAAAAATTTTACTGCCCAGCTTATTTCCTCTTTAGAAAAATAGTTTGCTCTTCTTCCATAACTGCCATAAAATCCTCCTGTTCTATTTTGAATCTTCTCTAAGTAATTAATTGCTTTATCAGCAAATTCTCTCATGCCCAGTTTATATCCTATGACAGCAAACTGAGCTACGCCGGTAGAACATATCCAAGATACATCCTTATGTGCTGGAACGCTCCCATCTTTTTTTTGCAATGCTGCCACCTGTTCCATTCCTACTTTTACTAATTCTATTTCTCCCAAATCATAAAGCGCCTCAATTATATACGCATAAAAATGAGAGAGTGCGTTAAATTCCACTAAATCCTTTCTATTCTTATAATATTCTAAAACACGGTATGCAGCATCAATATATTTTGGTTCATTAAGTTTTTCCCCTGCTTCGATAAGTGACGATAAAACATAAAGATGAATTCTATCATCGGCAATGTTTCCCCACATTTTGGTTGAAGGAGTCGATAGCCTTCCATCAGGTTGAGTTTGAGTAAGAACCCAGTTACAAGCTTTTCTTAAAGATTGTTCAACCTCGGGTAAATCATCTAAAGCTACTATGAAACCTCGAATTACCTGGCCGGTATCAAATGTATAAGGTACTCCATCTGGCGCAGAAAAGGAGCCATCGTTATTCTGTTGAGTTAAAAGCCACAAAGCTAAATCTTTTGCAAATTCTTTCTCTCCCCATTGATACAAAGTGGGAATGGTGTAGCCAGTGACCTCGAGGTATGGAATTTTTCGTTTAGAGTTAACTGCAATTCCCTGTTCAGAGATGGCATTTGCTTTAATCCATCGTATCCCTTTTTCGCAATTTAAAATTATTGATTTCTCATTCCTAAACCAGAACATTTTAATCCTTCTTTTTCAATATCAAACATAAAATAGAATAACCAGAATTTGGAACAGATGGATGGTCAAAATAACAATCATCTTCCTTTATTTTTTTAACAATTTCAAAATTATTTTTTCTAATCCATTCCTCAAACATCTTCAATTTCAAAGAATGCGGATGTAATTTATTGGTAGGTAGATTTAATTGCTCAAGAGAATAAAAAGTCCCTCCTCTCTTAAGTATTCGAATCCCTTCTTCAAGGACTTTCTCAAGAGATACCACATGCTGGAGAACATTATAAATGAAAACACAATCAGCAGTTTCGTCAAGTAGAGGTATCTCTTCACCAGGTCCTTTTATTCTCTTTATTGTTTTGTCAGCACTTTCTATCGGCAAAGGATCTACCGCAATTTTCTCTTTTGCTTTAAGTTTTGTTAAAATACCAATGGGGCCTGAACCAATATCTACAAGAACTTTATTGCCAAAATCCTGATTTTGTTTTAACTCAAAATACCTTAAAACTGTATTTAGCCATTTATTATCATTCGAATCAGGATTTTCTTTAAGCCAATTCTCCCACCATTTTTTCTCACCTTTTTGAGCAATAAACCACTTTAATCTTTGTTTTTTTAGCCGCCAAACAGCTTTAAACTTTATTCCAAACAAATTTTTCAAACGCCGATAGATTTTTTTGATTTTAATACTTTTTAGATATCGAAAGTTATTTTTGATATAATTTTTCGCTCCACACAACAAAATTTCAAAATATGAAAAATTGACGTTATTTCGCCTTACATCCAAAGAAATGTTCTTATGGAACCAATTCATAACATCTTCTGGATTGACGCTATATTTTTCTACAATATTATTTGAATTAATATCTCCGATTTTAATCTGATAATTAAAAATTAAATCATAAAGAAAATTATTTTTTGCTTTTATATCTACTATAAAAGCATCAATACTTCTAATCTTCTGTATGTCATCATGAGCTTCCAATAAAATATTTTTCCCTGTAAATATGCCCTCTCCGAAAGCTCCAACTGTCTTATCGTACAAAAGAGACTCCAGCAATACAGTTGAGTTAATGCCAACTACCCACTTAGAATTTTTTATTAATAAATGCGTATTCACATCTTTTGCAACCTCAACGTTATTCCATCGGGAACTATAATTTTGCTTATCCAACGGATGCGGTCTAATTACTATCTTCTCGTTGAAAAATGTTTTGCTCACAAAATCAACCAATTCATCCATTTTTTTGAATCTTTTAGAAAAATTTGTAATCTGAGAATCATTTTCTAATTGCAATGGGACAAAAATATAATCTTTCAAAATGAATCTATCATCGTTTATCAAAGTTATCTGTTTGTATTTACTAATCTTATCCCGCAGCCTCTTTCTTTGCTCATCACTGATATCTGGGCTTTTACGCTCCCGTATTGAAGATAAATAATTTATCCCTTTTGTATCCAAATAGCAATGTTCCCTTTGAGGAAAAAAACCTACTTCACAAAATATTACTTTTCTATGTGTCTTTACTTCATTAATTATATTCCGTCCTACTACAATTCCATTCCACCAAAAGATCGAATCTGGATTATAATTGTTAATAATTCTGAAAATTTCTGCGTCCCATTTATAATGTTTTCCGGTAATTATTATATCCTTACTGATAAATTCTTTGATGCTGTTATCAGAAACCCACCTATTGTATTCAGAACCTATTGAAGAAGTTGTACAACAATAGAGAGATTGTCCATGAGTTATACTGATTAAACTCTCTACTATTGGCATCATATACATCAAATGGATAGAATTATTGCCGACTACTAAAATTTTCATACTATTTATTCACATCTAGCCTTATAATTTCTTCGCAATGGCAATATTGAATAAACCATTCCAACCCTCTAAAATTTCTTCCTCCTCTCTATTGTATTGTGTATATCTACCTAAAATCTCAAAACCATTCGAAACGAATAATGCGTCAAACTCTGAAGGAGTATAATGTCTCAAATGAAAAGGAAAGCTCTTTTTATTAAATGGCTGTGTATCTTGGTTGGGAACTGATACAATAAAGCGTCCATTCCTCTTTAATTTTTTGTAAAAAAGTTTTATAAGTTTTTCCCCATCTACATGTTCAACTGTCTCAAAAGAAACTATACAATTAAAGTATTCATTAGGAATATCCAAATGAAAAATATCTCCTAATCTATATATTATCTTCTTATCAAAATAATACTTTCTAGCAAATTTTATCGCTTTTCTCTCTTTATCAACAGCGATAATCTTAGATAACTGAGTTTCTTTTGACAAAATATATGATCCGTAAGCTACACCAGATGCACAGTCTAACACAACATCATCTTTATTTACAAGCCTACAAGCAAACTTATATCTTCCTACATGGTCTTTTCTAATCCCATCTATGGTGGGTGATACCTGTCTTTCGCCTTTCCCACTATAATCTTTTTTAAATATATTTCTTATTATTGTATGAAATAGGTAGAAAATCGTTTTAATTAACTTTTTAAATTCATATAGCAAATTATCAATCATAAACTATATTATGAAATAGAACCTTCTATTTCATAAGGAGCATTTCCAATTCTTTTACCTTCAATACGGAAAATCCAACCATTATGAACCCAAAGTAAATGCTCAATTCGATTTTCAGATGTAACAATAAGGGACATATGATAAGTTCCTGGATTCAGCTGAAGCGGACCTAACGAAATATGAAACTTCTGGCGACCCTTACCAAGCTTCAAACGAACACCATTAAACCAACTACTCCATTCTGCAACAAACTCACCTGAGGAAGAAAGGAAACATATTATCAACGTCATTTGTTCGGCATCAACTTCTGAGTCTAGTTCGAGGTTCATTTCCAAAGGTTCACCTGTAGTCAAGATATACTCATCATTCTCTACTTTTGTTTTGATATCACATACTACAAGATACACACCATCAGAATGAATGTTGGTCTTTTCTCTTTCAAAGCTAGAGAAGTAGCGTTGAATAGCCTTCTCTGTCGCACCCAGAAAAATCGGCTGGGCATTATTGAGAAGCATACATTTGGAAGATATGCGTGCGATAGTAGGCATATCATGTGAAACAATAACAACCGTACAATTATTTTGTAATTCTGCTATTTTGTTATAACATTTCGCGCGAAAGCCAACATCCCCCACCGCCAGTACCTCGTCCACTAACAAAATATCCGGTTCACAATGAATCGCTATTGCAAATCCTAACCTCACATACATACCTGAAGAATAATATTTTACTGGAGAATCTAAAAAATCTCCAATATCTGCAAAATCAACAATCGAATCATATTTTTTATTTATTTCTTTTTTGCTCATACCAAGAATTGCGCCGTTAACATAAATATTCTCTCTTCCTGTAAGCATCGGATGAAACCCCGCACCAATCGCTATAAGGACACCTGCTCTTCCTCTAACCTCTACTTTTCCCTTATCAGGCATAAAGATACCATTGAGCATCTTTAAAACTGTAGTTTTTCCTGCACCATTTGGGCCAATAATGCCCAGTGTTTCTCCTTTTTTTAGTTCAAAGGAAACATCATCAACTGCCCAGAATTCACCTTCTCTTAATTCTCCGGGCTTTGAACTCAAACCGACCAAATCCCTTGCTACATCCCGGACTCCATATTTTATCGAACGACCGAGACTGCGGCAGAACTTTTTGGAAACTCCCTCTACCTTTATTAATACATCGCCACTCATCTATACCCTCTCTGCCATCCTGGCTTCTACAAGGTGAAATATTCGCCAGGATATTAAAAATATTACCAGCGAAATCAAGGAAGCCGACAAAAATTGGGATGGTTCCTTCATATATCCGAAAATGACAAGGTCGCGAGCACCTGTAACCAGAACACTAAGGGGATTATAAATGTTTAAGGTAGCCAAAAAGCCGCTTGAGGGGGAAGGATAAAGAACAGGGGTAAGAAAAAGCAGGAAAGTTGTCATTAAGGTTACAATATATGTTATATCTCTCATCAATACATTTAAAAGGGAGAGCAAAAACCCTAATCCCAGGGTTAATAACATCAAGGGAATAAGAGCCAAAGGAAGCAAAAGTGTACTCCACGAGGGTATTACTTTATAGATAGCAAAAACGACAACAAGAAGTCCTATGCGCACCAGAAATCCAAATATTGACTGCGCCAGAGCAGCAATGACCAGAGATTCCTTGGGAAAATTTATCTTTACTACCATACTTCCGCCCTGCAGAATACTATTAGTGCAAGCGGTAAGTCCGGTAGCAAATAATTGCCAAATAGAAAGTCCCAGCAACGCAAAAACCGGGTAGGGAACATCCGTTTTCCCAATATTCATCACACCAGCCCTATTTAAGAAGATAAAGGTTCCAACCATCAATAAGGGCATAATGAGCGCCCAGAGAATGCCTAAAACAGTCTGTTTGTACTTCGCCAAAAAATCACGGACAAAAAGCCGCCAGATAAGCTCCCGACTGCTTATGAGTTCATCAAACATTTCGCGCCATATAACAAACCAACCCATTTTGAGCTGAGCATCCGGCTGGTAAAGTTTTACCTGCTTATTATTCATAAATGGGCTCCTTCGATTGAAACCATCGAAAAGGGACGGTTGTCTCTAACTATCTGAAAAATGGTAAATTAAAAAGGCAAAATTGTTATCCTATGGCCCAAGCGGGAAGAAAATAAACAGTAGTTTCGCCTTTCTTAACCTTATCGAAATAATCTTTAGTAATCACTATCCCCGCCTTTGGCTTATAATTCTGAATAAAGGCGCGCATACCTGATGGAATATTGGCATAGCTCATTTCCTGAAATTTACATTCAATAGGAATAATCTGATTCGTTTCCACGATAAAATCAACCTCTGCCCCTGCTTTGGTTCGCCAAAATTTTATCTCTTCATTTGTTTTTAGCACAGTGTTTATCATACAGAATAGATAATTTTCAACTATTTGGCCTAAATCAGGCCTTAAATCCGGTAAACTAAAGGCCTTAATGCTGCTATTGCGCAAACCAATATCATAAAAATATACCTTAGGCATTTTAACAATTTCTTTACGTTTATTCTTAAAGTAAGGGGGAATGGTTTTAAGGATAAAGGTATTCTCAAGAATAAAAAGATAATTTTTTAGAGTCAGATAGCTGATTTTTAAGCCAGCAGTCAGGTTGTGGTCATTGATTAAGCCGCCTATTTGCAAAGAAAGCATCTTCACCAAATTATTAAAGGCAGTTATATCCTTAACTGTAAAGAGTTGGTTTATATCCTTTCTTACATAGGTAGTATATATCTCATTTATCAATTCTATCTTTTTTGAAATACCCACTTCTTTGGTAATTGCCGGATATCCGCCATAAGTAATATATTCTTTGAATTCTCCAATAAGTTCTTTTTGGTGAATTGCAAGTATATTATTAAATTTTGGAAATTTACCATCAAGGATACTTCTGGCCCGAACATTATCAACAACCCCTAAAAGGTCAGCTCTTTCCTTAAATAAAAGATGTTCAGGAAAACTTAATGTGTTTAGTTCAAAAACCACTTTTCTACCTACTAAGGAATCTTTAAATTTGCGCCTTATCTCTAAAGTAGATGAACCTGAGGCAATAACCTTAATGTTTTTGTAATGATCAACAAGCAGTTTTAAAAAATTAGAAGGATTTTTAAGATACTGTATCTCATCTAAAAAAACATAGACACGGCGGTTTAAGTCTGCCCCCTTTGATTTTAAAAACTTAATAAAAAACTCAATACCGCTATTCAGAAGATCTAATATCTGAAAATCCTCAAGATCATAGTAAAAAATGTTCGTTTTATTTTTTGGGTAAAGTTCTTTTATAAGAAGATAAAGAAGGCAGGTTTTTCCAACCTGGCGGGAACCGGTAATAAGAATCAGTTTATTATCAGGGAGCCACTTCAAGATTTCATTTAATTTCCAGCGAGGAATAAGGTCTAATTTTAATATAGCCGAAATTTCCATAATATTTTTATAACGTTAGTTTAACTAAACTTAACACATAGCATAACATTAGTCAAGCACTATTTCGCTTGCAGAAATTAATTCTTTACCCCGTTAGAAAAAGGTTTTCTAACCGAGTTTACTCTGCAAATTTCCGGCAGCATCATTACTATCGCCGCCAGAAACCAGAATGGTTCCATAATACGCACGATAATAAAAGTATTGGCGGAAAAAGAATGAATAAGCAATCCCATAAATCCGGCCAAAAACCCTAAAGTCAAGCCTTGAGCCCA
>DAOVJB010000145.1 GCA_030673425.1 Elusimicrobiota bacterium
AATTAAATCAATCTCCTCTATCTTAATTTTAGCATCTTTAATTGCTTTCTCAGACGCCTTAATAGCTAAATCGCTCGATGCTTCGTTTTTTGCTGCAATATGCCTTGCTTTAATCCCCGTACGGGAAACAATCCATTCATCAGAAGTATCTACCATTCTTTCTAAATCATTATTAGTGAGAATCCTTTCTGGTAGGTAAGAACCTGTCCCAATAATTTTTATCATTTTTTTATATGCTGTCCTTTCTCCTAATTTAATTAATCTAACATCTTAAGTTCTAAACTTAGATGTTCGTTGATTTTTTTATCCACTAATTCACTAGCTACTTTAATCGCGTTCTTAATCGCACGAGCATTAGAAATCCCGTGAGCAATAATACACACCCCGTTTATCCCCAAAAGAGGAGCTCCCCCATACTCAGCATAATCTATCTTTTTATGCAGATTCCTTAAAGAACGTTTTATCCCAACCAGGCCACTTAACAATAAAATCTTATTGACAATACTTTTAGAAAGCTCTTTTTTTAATATATCCACTATAGTAAAAGCCAAACCCTCAGCAAATTTCAATAATATATTGCCAATAAAACCATCACATATAATGACATCAGCATCACCCTTTGTAACATCTCTACCTTCAATATTGCCAACAAAATTCAATTGACTGTTTTTCAGCAACTTAAAGGTAGCCTCGGTTAATTCATTACCTTTTGTTTCCTCTTCACCAATATTTAATAATCCTATAGCAGGTGAAGTCTTATTAAAAATATATTTTACAAATACATCCCCCATAATAGCAAATTGAAATAAATTTTTGGGTTTACAATCTATATTTGCTCCAGCATCAATAATTATACTTATGTCTTTTACAGTAGGAATAAGAGAAGCAATAGCAGGACGATTAACACCTCGAAGACGGCCTAAAAGCATCAAGGCTGATGCCATTACCGCTCCGGAATTACCTGCTGAGACCAAACCATCTGCCTTCTGTTCCTTAACAAGACGTGTAGCTACCATAATAGAAGAATTGGGTTTCTGTTTGCAAGCTTGTGCGGGAGATTCATGCATGCCAATTATTTCTGAAGCATGGACAATCGATATCGGCAATCCATAAGTATCATGTGTAGACAGCTCTTTTTTTATACTATCTTCATTTCCTACTAAAACCATCTCAATATTATAATCCCTGGCTGCAGCAACAGCACCTTGGACATTTACAGAAGGTGCGTTATCGCCTCCCATAGCATCAATTACAATACGCATAGTTCTCCTTTTTACTTAGCTTTTTTCTCTTTTTTTTCTTTTGTCTTAATAATCTGCTTCCCATTATAATAGCCGCATTTAAGACATACCCTGTGTGGCAATTTGGGTTCTTTACATTGCGGACATATGGATAAACCAGGCGCATCTAACTTCCAATTTGCCCTTCGTTTGTCTCTTCTTGATTTAGAATGTCTTCTTTTTGGATTAGCCATTATTCTTACACTCCTCTAAAATATTTTTTAGGTCCTTCAACATAAAAATCGTTCCCGCAAATATCATTAATTACTATAACAGGAAAATCTTCAACCTTAAGCTTACGAATTGCCTCAGGTCCTAGATCTTCATAAGCAATAATTTCGGATTTCTTAATATATTGAGAGATCAAAGCACCTGCTCCACCAAGAGCAGCAAAATAGACAGCTTTATACTTTTTTATTGCCTCGATAACATTCTTAGAACGAGGCCCTTTCCCTATCATTCCCTTAAGACCAGAAGAAAGAAGCACGGGAGTATAATTATCCATTCTGTAGCTTGTAGTCGGCCCGGCTGAACCTATTACTTCTGTTTCCTTTGCTGGTGTAGGACCTACATAGTAAATAACCTGACCTTTGAGGTCAAAAGGAAGCTTTTCCCCTTTCTCTAATAAGTCTATAATGCGCCTATGAGCTGCGTCTCTGGCAGTATATAAAACACCAGTAATAAGAACTTCATCACCGGCTTTTAAGTTTTCTATCTCTTTATCAGAAAGAGGTGTTTTTATTTTAACTACGGTATTCATTTTTATAGATAAGCTCACCTCTTCCTTTGAGGTTTTTTTATAAAATTACTTCCTTGTGTCTGGACGCATAACACTGGAAATTAACCGCTACGGGAAGACTGGCAATATGACAAGGCCACTCCTCAATATGAACTGCCAGGGCAGTGATTCTACCACCAAGGCCTTCAGGTCCTATCCCCAGATTATTAATCTCAGTAAGCAACTCTTTTTCTAAATCACCGTATGTTTTTTCGTTGTTATATTCTCCTATTGACCTGAGCAATGCTTTCTTAGATAATAAAGTGGCCTTTTCAAAAGTCCCCCCTATACCTATTCCAACTATAACAGGAGGACAGGGATTGGCTCCGGCTTTTCTTACTCTTTCAAGCACAAAATCTTTTATTCCTTCTATTCCATCACCTGGTTTTAACATGCATACCCCGCTCATGTTTTCACTGCCGGCACCTTTAGGAGCAACAATAATCTTTAACCTATCCCCAGGTACAATATCGGTATGAATTACTGCCGGAGTATTGTCCCCGGTGTTTTCCCTCTTTAGTGGATCACTTACTATTGAGTAACGCAAATAAGCCTCTTTAGAACCCTGTTTCACCCCTTCGTTAATTGCATCATAAAGATCTCCCCCTGTAACCCTGACATCCTGCCCGAGTTCAAGGAATACAACAGTATATCCTGTATCCTGACATATAGGCATCTTTTTTTTAGCAGCAAGCTCAGTGTTTTCAATCAGCTGTTTAAGAACCTTTACTCCAAGAGGAGATTCCTCGCGAGAAACTGCCTCATTCAATGCTCGTAAAACATCTTCTGGCAAGTTAAAACTAGCATCTATACATAACTTTGATACAGTCTCAACAATCTGTTTAATGTCAATTTCCCTCATCACGGGACACACACCACTCTCTTTACATGATTTAGAGTCTCAGAGATTTTTAATACTTTGTCTATAAATATCTGCTGATTTATATAAAGCTTCTTTCTCATCCCTATTGAGTTGAAGCTCTATAACCTCCTCGATCCCCCCGGAACCGAGTTTAACCGGAACGCCGATATAAATATCACTTAATCCATACTGCCCCTCAAGGTAAGCTGAAACAGGTAAAACAACCTTCTTGTCTTCTAAGATAGCCTCAACCATATTTACAACAGAGGCAGCTGGAGCATAATATGCGCTTCCTGATTTAAGAAGAGAAACAATTTCCGCGCCACCATTACGTGTTCTTTCCACTAGTTTCTCAATAACCTCTTCAGATAACAACTCAGTAACAGGAATCCCTGATACAGTAGTGTACCTCGGGATAGGAACCATAGAATCGCCATGACTTCCAAGCACCATAGCTGAAACAGTATCAACAGAAACACCGAGCTCGCTACTGATAAAATAAGAGAAACGGGCGCTGTCCAGCACTCCCGCCTGGCCTAAAACTTTCTTATGATTAAATCCTGAAACCTTAAAAGCCTGATAGGTCATAACATCTAAAGGATTCGTTACCATTAAAATAATAGATTCAGGAGCATACTTAACTATATTTTCAGTTACATCTTTAATTATTCCGGCATTTTTTTTAATCAAGTCTAATCTTGACATTCCGGACTTTCGAGCCACCCCTGCGGTTACCACCACAATATCCGATCCGGTAATATCCTCATAATT
>DAOVJB010000067.1 GCA_030673425.1 Elusimicrobiota bacterium
AATAAAAAAATATAAAATATTTATATAGGTTTTGTTATTATATATTATAATATTATAATGAATCTTCAAGATTAACCCAAAATCATTACTAGACGTTAGGTTTATCCTTTTTATAAGAATATCTAAAAAATGCAGAAGTCAAAGTCACAAAAAGTCTTGATATTTAAGACTTTTTATTTATTTTTATAAAAACTTGTTGCCATGAGTTTTTCTTTATGGTAATATAAATCGATATGAAGAAACGTTCTGGTTTCACATTTGTTGAATTATTAATAGTTATTTTGGTAATCGCTCTTTTATCTGTGGTTGCTGTAAGCAGATTCAAAGGGGTTTACTCCATGAGGCTTTATAATGCAAGTCGGCGTCTCGTCAGTGACATAGAATATACACAGAATTTAGCTGAAATAAGTCAGAATAGTCATAGAATTGTTTTTTATCCTGCGATAGATAAATATTCCGTTTTCGAAGGAACAACTACGATAGTGGCAGATCCTGTTAATCAGAAACCTATGGTGAGAGATTTTGCTCTAAGCAGTGAATTTAAAAATGTTGATATAGAATTTGCCGAATTTCCTGCAGGAACCGAATATGTTGAATTTAATCCCATAGGAGTTCCAATCAGTGGAGGAACCGTACGATTATCTTATGACGGGGAAATCTACGATATATATGTTGAAAATAATACAGGAAACGTAACATTACAAAGAATCAATTAGTATCTGTGTTTATTTTTCGGATAGAAAATTATGGATATTAAAAATTCTAAAGGTTTTACACTTGTCGAGATCTTGATCTCAGTTGTAATTTTGGCAATGGTTATCGTTCCTTTTATAGGGGTGTTTACAAGTGGTATTAAAGCAGGAGGGGCAGCACAAAAAATTGTAATTGGCAATAATCTAGCCCAGGATTTAATGGAGGAGATACTAAGCAGGCAATTTGATGAGGATCCTTCAGATCTCACTCCGCCTGATCAATTGGGTCCTGAACTGAACGAGGACCGAACAAATATGTCACCAAATGATTTTGACGATGTTGATGATTATAACGGGTATGTTGATGCTCCTCCGGAAGAGGTGGACGGGACGGTTATGAATGAATATGACGAATACAGCCGTTCTGTTACGGTGGAATATGTTACAGAAGATGATTTTAACATAGTTGCAACAGAAACTACTCCATTTAAGCGGATCACAGTCATTGTTACATGGGAAGCAGGCCAGCAGAATGTTACACTCATGACGGTACCTGCTAACTACGTACGGGAGTAGTGTACGTACGGTGGAAAGGTTAAATAATGTCTAGGAATGTGAGAATTTATACCAATGAGTCGGGATTGAGTTTTGTTGAATTCCTGATAAGTGTGGTTCTGATAGGTATTCTTGCTGCCGCCTTGTTTAATATAGTGCAAAGTGGATTAAATACATGGCGCTTCGGTGAGATGAAAACAGACCTTATGAGCAGAACAAGAAGGGCTATGGAACACATGTCCAGGGAATTGCGTCACGGAGGGAGCGATTCGGTTATAATTACGCCTGTTGACCAATATAGTGATATTATCGAATTTGATGCGGATATCGAGTATGGTGTCAGTGAACCTGATGACTTGGAGCATATCCAGTATGAATTGCTTGGTACAGGTGAAGTTCAAAAAACAGTCACTGATACTGATATGACAGTGGAGACATTCATTATCGCGCATAACATTGTGGAGTTGCATTTTTTTTCTGAAGAAGGTGGTGTTGTTGCGATACGTCTGAAAGGACAAAAGGACGATTTGGTGATTGACATAGCAACAAAAGTTTGGCCCAGAAATATCTGAATACCTGTTTAAGATAACTATTACGTGAAGGTTTTATTATGAAAATAAGGGTCTATTTGCAAAACCAAAGAGGGGCGCTTTTCATTTTAATGCTTGCCATTGTCATGGTGTTCCTGGTTGCGGGAATTTTATTTGTTACGTTGGTAACAACTGATGCAAAAATTTCTGCACGCCACAGGCATTCAACAGTTGCCTTTTATATTGCGGAGGCAGGGCTTGCCAAGGCGATATTGAGTATGTCAGATAATTTCGGCTTGCAGGATCCTATGATAGGTACACTCAATGGGGGGATGTTCAGTGTCACATTCACTCCTGAGTCAGGTGGACGTATCTTGCTCACCTCAGTGGGGACATATCGAAATGCTCAGCGTACCATAAAAGTAAAGGTTCTGCTTGGTTCCTGGCCGATGTTTAAATTCGGTCCAGAAAGACGGAGTTCCACCCCCCAGGCTATTTTAACACCTTTAATTCCGGACTGGAACTATGATACTGGTTCACCGATTTACTCTTCACCTGTTATTGAAGGTGGTATAGTATATTTTGGATGTGATGACGGGAATGTCTACGCGCTCAATGCATTGAGCGGGGCTTTTATAGGAACTTTTCCTACAGGGGGGCGAGTTACTTCTACGCCTGCAATCGATAATGGTGTGCTTTATGTAGGTTCATGGGATACATATATGTATGCCATAGATGTCATAACAGGGGAAGAGTTGTGGGCTAAAAATGATCCTATTTCTCCAGATGTCATTCAGTCTTCACCGGGTGTCGTGAACGGCGTGGTTTATTACGGTGCGGACAACGGGAAAGTGTATGCACTTGACGCCGAGACAGGGGATCTTTTACCGGGATGGCCTTTTAGTACAGGTGGAGCGGTTGTGGGTTCGCCGGCTATCTACAACGGCACCGTATATATCGGATCACTTGATAGAAAAATGTACGCTCTGGATGCCATAACGGGTCAATTGAAGTCCGGTTGGCCCTACACAACTGGCGGTGAAATACATTCTACGCCCGGCATTGAGAATGGACGTATATACTTTGGCTCGGATGACAGCTATATGTATGTTCTGAATGAATCTGGTAGCCGTCTCTCGCGCGTAAAAGCACAGGGGACCCTTCATTCTTCCCCTGCAGTCCTAAACGATTGGATATACTTTGGGTCAGGGCAGAAGAAAGTGCATGCTTTCAGGTGGACGGGCAGCAAGTTAAAAAATGAATGGAGATACAATACACAGGATGCTGTCTTATCATCACCTGCTTTGTGTAACAATGTAGTTATAGCTGGGTGTGAGAATGGCTGGGTCTTTGCCCTTGACCTTTATAGTCGTGGTCTGAGGGATAAGCATGCTACAGACGGGCCTGTACCGTCTTCTCCGGCAATATTTGCAGACAATATCTATGCTACCTCTACGGACGGACATCTTTATGCATATAGAGGATCTTTCTCGAGTCCAGGACCTGTCAATCTTGTTAATTTTTCCTGGTATGACAGATATTAATATACCAAAAGCTAAATCTTTAAAAGAGGTATAACTTGTCATTCTTAATGAAATCTAAATCTATTTTGGGATTGGACATCGGGATTAGTTCAGTTAAAATTATAGAATTAACTCCAGGGGCAAAGGCAGTCTCTCTTGTTAATTTAGGAATTGCCCCGATAGAAATTCCTCCTGATGATAAAGAGGAAGATGCCAGGCAAAGAGCTGTTGTTAAAGCAATAAAAAATATTCTTACAACAAAGAAAATTAAGACAAAAAGGGTTATTTCTGGCTTGTTGGGGCAGGATGTTTTTATACGTATGGTTAAACTGCCTAAATCAGTACTGGAAAAGATGCAAAAAGAGCAGATTATAGGTATGTTAAAAAATGAAATAGAGGCAGAAATTCCTTTCCCGCTTGAAGAGGCGACAGTAGATTTCTTCTATCACGGAGAAGTTGAGGAAGAAAGGACATTAAAGTATAAAATCACTGTTGTTGTTGTGCCGCAGAGAATTATACAGGAGAACCTTGAGATTATCCAGAAAGCTGGTCTGCAGCATGTAATTATTGACACCGCGACATTTGCCCTTTGCCGTGCATACAGGAGATTAGTAAAGGAAGAAGACCTGGTTAAGACAGTTGCTTTGCTGGAGGTCAGTGCCAATACCACCGAGCTTAATGTAATTCAGGAGAATAAGCTGCAGTTAACAAGGACAATCAATTTAGGAGGGTATGGTTTTACTAAAGCAATAAGTGAAGCACTAGATATATCATTTGAGGAAGCAGAAAAAAAGAAAAAAGAAGAAGATGTGCTTGAGACAATCTCACCACAATTAGAAAAACTGACAGAAGAACTCCGTAGCTCATTTAAGTATTATCAATTACAGATGCACCAGCAAGTTGAGAAGGTTATACTCTGTGGCGGGGGTGCAAAACTTAAGAATATAGGCGAGTTCTTAAGTCAGAAATTAAGTCTGCCTGTAGAGTGCTTAAATCCCCTGGAGAATATCCAGTATGATTCTAATCTGTTTTCCAGCGAGTTATTAAATGACCTTTCTCCAAGTCTTGGAGTTTGCATAGGTTTAGCTTTAAGAAATGTTAAAGAAGAAAAAGCGATAAATTTTCTTCCTTTTGAACTATGGGAACGGCCCTTTTTTATTAAAAGACCGTTTCTGTCAGAAGGTATAGCCTTAAGTTTTATAGTAATCACTTTATTTGCAATTTTCAGTTTAAGGCTTGCGGGGTATACAAGGAAGTTTAATAAAACTGATATGGACCTCAGGGCTTTGAATCCTCAGGATATATTGGGAAAATTGAAGGAGTTGAGTCAGAAAAAGAAAAGATCGGAAGAAGATCTACAGATTATTAACAAATTAACCGGAGAGAAGTTAGCATATTCAGAAATTATAAAAAGAGTAGTAGACGGACTTCCCCGTGATGTTTGGCTTAATAATTTATCATTAGCTGTCGAGCAAGAAGTTATAGTAGAACAGATACCTGCAGATAAGAAGAAAAAAAAGAAGAAACAAAAACCCAAGGTAACAGTAATCGAAAGTTTGAAACTTACTATAAATGGTGCATCTCTTAAGACCCAGGGTGTGGCTTCCTTTATGCTTTATCTAAAGACTTATGCTGATTTTAAGGATGTTAATTTAATTGATTTGCAGCAGGCTCCTGTAGCAGAAATTTCGGTTATGAGTTTTGTAGTGGAATGCACTGTGGAATAGTGTAGTATATTCTTCAGGATAGACAGGTGTTTTATGAACTTAGAGAACTTGAATGAAAAGCAGAAATTGATGATACTAATAGGAATTGCTGTTTTTGTATTAGCAGGTTCAGGTTTTTTAATCTACACGACGCGCTTAAAAAAGATAAAATTTATGAAAAGCAGGATTTCTTCCAATCAGGCGAAAATAATAGAGGTCAGCCGGGCTAAGGATAATATAGGTAAATTTGAAGAAGAACTTAAATTGGATGAAGAGAGACTTGAAAAAGTTAACGAGAAACTACCTCGCGAAAAAGAACTCCCTGAGTTACTGGGTGAATTGGCCGAGTTAGCAACACCTTTCCCGACCAAGGATTATGTTTCGGTAGTTCCCGGAGACCTACAAGACACAGGCCCTTATTACAAATTGCCTCTTAATATAAATATGCAGTGTACATACTCAAACCTGCAGGATTATTTAAGACGGCTTGAGAGTTTGCCCAGATTGGTTAAGATAGAAAGTGTTGAAGTTGCTCCAGGCGGAGAAAATCCTGCTGTGTTAGTTGTGAACTTGGAAATAAGCGTATATTATCTCAAGCAGGCATCTTGAAAATATCTTGCTACAGTAGGAATGATAGAAGAGAAATATGAAAAGATATAGGTTAACTATTGTAAGAATTATAATTGCCGGTTTTATAATTTTGAGCATTGTTAATGTTAATACCTGGGCCAAAGAATTAAGACATAAAGAACGTTTCAGTTCAAACGCCTATTATTATTTTATAAAAGGCGTTATGCATGATAACCAGGGTCAATATCAGGAGGCTGTCCAGGAGTATAAAAAGGCATTAAAAATAGACCCCGCGGCAGGTATTATCCGCTTTTATCTCCTCAGGGACTATCTCTATATCGGTAAATATGATGAAGCCATTATCGAAGCAGAAAATATCTTAATAAACGACCCCGATAATTTAGATGTTTATTTCATTTTAGCCTCAGCCTATACACGCAATAAACAAATTAAGAAGGCTGTTTCCATCTATGAAGAGATTATCGCTATTGATGCGGAAAATATAGATGCTTATTTCTATTTAGGTGAGCTCTATGTTGCCGAAGAGGATTATTCCCGGGCTACGGATGCATTTAATAAAATTATCAAGTTAGAGCCAGATTATATAGAGGCTTATTTGAGTCTTGGCTTTATTTACCAGAAACAGGGAAGGTTAAAAAAAGCTGTAAAAGAGTATAAGAAAGTCCTGAGTTTAGATCCCACCAGTCGCATAAGCCATCTGAGTTTAGGTGAAATTTATGGTCAGGAAGGGGAAACAACCAAAGCTATAGAAGAGTACAAAGAACTTATAGAACTTAATCCTGACAATATATTAGCTCACTATCAGCTAGGTCTGATTTACTTCAAGCAGGAAGACCCGGATAAAGCCCTGAGGGAATTTTTAATCGTCTTAGACACTTTCCCCGAAGATTTATCTACCCTTTTTCATATTGGAATTATTTATGAAGAAAAGAGCATGCTTAACGAGGCATTGGTCCATTTTGAGAAAATAGTAGCTATTACCGATGAGTTACCTTCGCCTTTTGTTCATATAGGGTATATCTATGTAAACCAAAAGGATTATAAAAAAGCCATAAAAGCATTCCAAAAAGCGATCAAGATTGATTCTAATGATGATATCGTATATTTCTTTTTAGGCTTATCGTATAGTTATCTCGATAATTTCAAGAAAGCTCTTAGTGCTTATAAAAAATCAATTGAATTGAATCCGGATAACGAAAATGCTCATTTTCATTTAGGCGTAGCATTTGATAAAACAGGACAATTTGCGAAAAGTGTTAAGTCATTAGAAAAAACCATTGAAATTAATCCTGAGCATGCGCAGGCTCTTAACTATCTTGGCTATTCTTACGCTGATAGAGGTATAAACCTGGA
>DAOVJB010000148.1 GCA_030673425.1 Elusimicrobiota bacterium
CCTGTTCCTTCTGCTGTCCTGGTATCACTGGAATCTATCTGGTAAAATCTGTCAAATATCTTATCGAGATATTCCTGGACAATGCCCTTACCCTGATCAGTAATTGAAAATAGTAACTCGGTCGGCTTCTGTTGTAATTCTATTCTAATTGCTCCTCCCTGAGGTGAAAATTTAACTGCATTCTCTACAAGATGTGTAAACACATGCCCTATCTTCTCAGCATCAACCCAAACCCGGGGTATATCAGAGGCAAGCTGAAACTCAAGGTTGTACTTTTGAGAATCTATTTTCTGTTTATCAACGACTTCCTTAACCAGATCCTGTAACATTATTTCTCTCTTTTGGAGTTTCATCTTGCCTGATTCCAGATCAGCAACAATCAACAGGTCATTTATCAGCCTGCTGAAATTGTTACATTCATCGCTGACGATTTTTATAAATTCCTTTCGCTTGCTCCCATCAAGCTGCTGTGCATCACGCAACAATTCTAGAGACCCGATAATAATCATCAAGGGGGTTCTCAGTTCATGACTTATAATGGATATAAACTCGCTTTTAACCTTTTCTACCTGTGTTATATTTTCATATAATCTTGCATTCTCAATAGCAATAGCCACCTGGCTTGCAAAGGCATTACACATATTTACATCATCGGGTGTGAAAGAATCAGTATCTTTTTTATTAATTACTTCAATAATTCCTATAATATGTTCCTTAATCTTTAACGGCACGCATATTATAGATTTTGTCTTAAAACCGGTTTTTTTATCAATCGATTTGTCAAATCTTGCATCATTCTGCGCATCAGCCACAAGAAGCGACTGGCCTTCCTTGGCTACCCAGCCTGCGATTCCCTCCCCAAGAGCCAACCTGAAACCTTTGATTTCTTCTTTCTTATCGCCAAATGTAACCTTAAAAACCAGTTCCTCTGTTTTCTCATCAATTAGCATCAGGGAGCTTGCCTCTGCCTTCATCACCTGGGTAGTCAATCTCATTGCTAAACCTAATAGCGTGTTCAGATTCAATGTGGAATTGACTATTTTCACCACATCAATTAAAGTATTCAATTCGGCTATTTTCGCATCCTGTTTTTTAATCCTTTCCTTAAGCAGTTTAACCTCATTATCTGACATTTTATGAATCTCCTTTTTCATAAAGTTCCTTATGCTTTAGAACTTTAAGATAGAGTGTAAATTCTTTTATATCAGAATTTTCTTTCCTTAGCAATAAAAAAATCTTGCTTTTTTAATATAACTAATATATAATGGTATATTCACATACAGATATATGGAGGATGTATAATATGGTAATGAAGATAATGAGAAAAAATTTAAAAACTATTCTCTGGTTTACCGCTATCACGTTTATCGGCGCAACATTCATGGGACTGGGGAGTTATTATTTCTCAAAAAGGAAAACAGACGTGGTCGCAAGGATAAATAAGAAAAAGATTACAACTGAAATGTTCTATAAGGTCTTTTATGAAAACCTTAGAACATACCGATATGTCTACAACATGGATATAACTGATGAGATGATACCCCAGATTAAAAAATCTGTTCTTGAAGGAATGATACATATAGAGCTTCTTGTTGCGGAGATGAAAAAAGAGCACATCAAAGTCAGCAATCAGGCAGTAATAGACAAGATCAGAAGAAACCCGTCATTCCAGAAAAATGGTAAATTCAATAAACAAATATACATTGAAAGACTGGGCTATCAAAGGAAGACCCCGCAGACATACGAGGACGAGATACGCAATTCTCTTAAGTCTGAGAAAATCGGCAGATTAATTACATCAGGAGTGAAAGTAACAACGCCTGAGCTGAAGGAGGAATACAAAAGAAGGAAGTATAATCCGGAAGTGGAAAGGGACACTTTCGAGAAAAGAAAGGGAATGATGGCTGATTCTCTAATTATGCAGAAGAAAAATCTATATTACAGAGAATGGCTTAATAACTTAAAAAGTAAGGCAACTATTGAAAATAATCTTGCCAAAATAGACCGCACCATAAAATAAACTATAACTTTCTGAATGCGTATATCCCCAGAACAACCCCTGTTGCACTAAGAAGATTAAACTTAAAATTAAAACCCAGCGTTAATATTATAACCCCAAGATTAGCAGTTACAGGATCAAAACCGATAAAAATACCCTTGCTCAAAAGCGTGTTTATAAACCCAAGCGGAAAAAAAGTACCAAAGATTTCTCCCATTACGCTTCCCACTAAAGCGCCAAAAATAATAAACGTGATAAATAAAGCCTTATGCTGCATCCATATCCTCCTTTCAATCTTTAATTCCCTCTGAGGTAAAGATATTACCATCACTATCTATGATAATAGCTTCTGTATCTTTCAGGCTTTCAATTAACCGCATACCTCTGGTTACCCCAAGAACAAACAGACCCGTTGCTAATGCATCAGCACTTAAAGCATCATTAGCTATCACAGTAATACTCACGCATTCTGTGGCAGGATAGCCTGTAACTGGATTTATAATATGGTGGTAACGTTTGTTGTTTTCTACAAAATATCTTTCATAATCGCCTGAAGTAACTATAGCCCTGTTTTTTAACTTGATTTTCTTTACCAGCTTACTTCGCATGCGTGGATGCTGTATGCCTATACTCCAGGTCTTATCCCCTATGAACCTGATGTCGCCGCCGGCATTAACCAGACCTTTTTTTATGCCGCTGGTTTTTAATACCTTTATTGCATTATCTATAGCATACCCTTTCGCTATACCGCCAAGATCAATCCTGCTTTTATTAAGATATACCTTTTTGTTTTTATAATCAAGTATTATTCGTTGGTAACCTACTATTTTTAGGATTTCTTTTATTTCACTATCAGTAGGTACTTTATGTTTTCCGATCTTAAAACCCCACAGTTTTATTAAAGGGCTTACCGTAATATCAAAAGCACCGTTAGTCAAGCGGGAAAAATATAAAGATTCATCTATTATATTAAAAAGTTCACAATTACCGGAACTTCCTGCTTTATTAAGCAGGGCTAATTCATTGCCCTCAATGAAGCTGCTTGTTATCTTTTCTATCCCTTCTATTTCACTAAATGCAGTATTAATAGCTCTTTGGGCAGCAGGTTTGTTTTTAGCAATTACCTTAATTTCAACATCGGTCCCGAGCAGGAACCTAGTTTCAGAAAAAGTGTTTTGTTTACTGCATGCAACAATAAAACCATAAAAAATTAAAACAGCAATTAATATTAAGCCTGCTTTATATCTATTGCACCACATTAACTTTATTCCCGCAACCTTTACAATGTCCTTTTTCCAAGGACTTGATAACTGTCACGTAGCCTTTTCTTGTAATTAAGAGTTCTTTGCAAGAAGGACAATACGTGTTATTCACTTTTTCTTCCCATACATTGCCGATATAAATATACTTTAACTTCTCAAGAGCAATTTGCCTTGCCTTATGTATAGTCTTAAGAGGCGTAGCATCAATCGTCATTTTGTGTGACGGGAAATATCTTGAAAAATGCAAAGGTACCTCTTCCCCCAGAGAATAGACCCAATCGGTCAGATCCTCTATCTCTTCGGCAGAATCATTTAATTTAGGAATAAGTAAATTCGTTATCTCAACATGACATTTTTTCTTTATCGCTATC
>DAOVJB010000013.1 GCA_030673425.1 Elusimicrobiota bacterium
AGTGGAATACTAATATGGAAGTATAATTCAGTCTGGCCCAGTCTTATCTGGCAACTTTATGATTGGTACTTAGAGCCAAACGCCGGGTATTATTCAACAAAGATAGCCTCTGAACCTTTACATATTCAATGGTGTCCTGACGATGACACGGTTTATGTTATAAATAATAAACATCAAGCATTTAAGGGTTTAAAGTCTAAAGTGTCAGTTTATAATCTTGATATGGAAAAGAAATTTTCTAAATCAGTTAAGGTTAGCGTAGAAGAAGATAGTGTAACAAAGGTGTTGAAAATCGATTGGCCGGATAAACTTAGCAAAGTTCATTTTATTAAAGTTGAATTAAGAGATAAATCAAATAAACTCATCTCACAGAATTTTTATTGGCGAACGACCACTGGGTTAAGTCTCGATGATTTATATACGAGTTATTCATATGAACCTGTTTCATATAAAGATCTAAAAAAGCTCCCTGAAGTTGAACTTCTAACATCAGGAAATGTTAAATCTAAAGGTAATAATTACATTATCACGGCTACAATTAAGAACCCAACTAAGGATTTAGCTTTCTTTATCAGGTTAAAGGTAACAAGAGATGTTTCAGGGGAAAGAGTATTGCCATTTTTTGCCAATGATAATTATTTTTCGCTTTTACCTAAAGAAGAAAGAGAGATTACAATTGAATTTTATAAAGAAGACCTAAATGGTGAGCAACCTGAATTATTTATTAGTGGCTGGAATGTGATATCTCAGGAAGTTGCGCTACAGAAATAAAAAAATAGTGTTTTATATAAATTTAGGATAGGAATAAGGATAAACAATGAAAAAAATTATTGGTGTGGTGATATTATTATATTTATGTTGTTCTGTTTCTTTAGGTTTGGCCCAGGAGCCTAAATCACCGGGGAAAATAGAAGACCTTGTGGTTTCTAATCTCGGTGAGGGAGATGCTCTGTTTTTAACCTGGGATATAGAAATGTCAGTTCAGGATGTATCTGAATATAATATATATAGAAGCGCTAGAAGCGGAGAAAAAGGAGAATTAATTGCTCAAACTTCAGCAAACAATTACAGGGATATAAATTTAGCAAGCGGTACCACCTATTATTATCAAGTCAGCGGTGTTGATAGATCAAATAAAGAGGTTATATCATCCAATCAAGCCTCTGGTTTTCCCTTTGAAAAGGGATATAAGGTATTTCCTATCCAGGGGATGATTTATGTTACTTTTTGGCCCAATCAATTTAATACTAAAGATTCAGTAGAATCACTAAAAAGATTACAAAAGACAGGCGCAAATTTTGTAGCAATACTTTTTAATTGGTATATGGCTAATCAATATGACTCTGAGGTTTATTTTCATCCTCAAAAAACACCTCCTTATGAGGAAATATTATATGCGGTTAACATGATCCATCGATTGGGAATGAAAGTGATACTTCAACCTCAGGTTGATTGTATGGATAACGTGTGGCGAGGCAAAATACATCCTAAATCTAAAGATGACTGGTTTGATAGCTATAATAATATGATAATGATTTACGCCAGGATGGCTCAGGAAAATGGTGTGGAGATGTTAGCTGTGGGACGTGAATTTGGTTCCCTTTCAGGAAAGGCTAATTTTAAAAGATGGAAGGAAATTATAGAAAACATCAGAAATGTTTATAAAGGACCACTTACGTATGCTGCTAATTGGGATGAATATCACCGAGTAAGCTTTTGGCCTTTATTAGACTATATAGGTGTTAATGCCTATTTTCCGCTCTCTAGCCATAAGTGTCCTACCAGAGAAGAACTATCCCAAATCTGGAAAGGAGCACCTGGGCATGCTGATATATTTACTCGATTGAAGAATTTCAGTTCCAAATTGAAAAAGCCACTTTTTTTCACGGGGATTGGTTATCGAAGTATAGATTATGCAGCTAGCAAGCCTTTTTACTGGCTGACTCCTGGTAGGGTATATAATGGCCAAGCCCAGGCTAATTGTTATGCAGCTTTAATTGATGTTTTTAAGGGTCAAGATTGGTTTAAGGGTGTGTGTTGGTGGAGGTGGTGGCCAGAGTCCAAAGCAGGGGGAGAAGGTGATAAAGATTATACTCCTCAAAACAAACCTGCTGAGGCTCTATTAACCGAGCTATATAAGTAGGATAAATTTTTAAATCACCCCTTGACAAACAGTAAAATCAGTGCTATACTTATTATAAGAGTAACTTACAATTCCGAAAAGGCAAATTCGTTGTGAGACGGAGGCGCAAAGCTACGGGTCTTAAGAAGAGATAGCCGGGCGTACCGATAACAAGATAAAAATTAAGATGGCCGAGTTGCCGAGAATACAAATAATTATTCTCGTTATACTCGGCAATTTTTTTATGAAATAGATGAAATTTCAGGAGGGAGAATGGTAATGATTAGAAAAAAGATTTATTCAGCGTTAATATTGAGTTTGTGTGTTCTTTTATTTACAGGTAGTCATGCTGTTGCAGATACCGGGACGGCAATTCCCAATGCACTGAGTGGCGGGGATTATTCTGAGAGTTATCTTGAAGATGTAAAATTTGATGATGCCACCGGTAACGCCAATTTCAGTAAAACTAATGGCGACGGCTGGTATGATGTAGATAAACTTGACCAGATATATATAGAGAGTTTTGATATAAGTGGACTTTCAGGAGTACCTATAGGTGTAACCTTAGAAATACAATATTCAGTAGAATCGGGCTATAGTGGACCCTATCCAATAAAATGGGCATTAGATGGGGGAACATTAGCTTCTACAGGAATTATTCCAGTAGATGGTGAAATAAATGTAATTAAAACTTTTGATTTGTTTACTCAGGGCGTAGATACACTGGCAGAAATATCTACTCTGGATATACAATTTAAGAACGAAGATGCTAAGGGTCCAGACGCGGTAGCCTTTGATTATGTTCATGTTAATATTCAAACATCAGGTGGAGGGGATACTACTCCGCCAGCTCCACCAAGTGATGTTTCGGTTACTGACCCGGCTGTTGGCGGGCAGCTCGATTTATCATGGACCAATCCGGTAGATTCTGATTTTGACCATATCCATATTTATCGGTCCAATACTGCAGGGATTATTGGATCGTTAGTACATGATAATGTTGTAGGAATGAGTCTTAGTGATACAGGTTTAACCAACGGGCAGACTTATTACTATACTTTAAGAAGTGTAGATACATCAAGTAACGAATCAACCAATACTGATCAATATAATGGTACTCCTACTGATGTTGTTCCACCTGCTCAGGTAACTGGATTAACAGTAACTGATCCTGGTACTGATGGTCAGTTAGACCTTAGCTGGACTGCTAATGGCGAATTAGACCTTGCAGGATATAGGATATACCGTTCTAATATTAGTGGAGAAACGGGCTCTTTGATTGATTCTGTTTCGGTTAATAGCTATACTGATACAGGACTTACTAACGGGACAACTTATTATTACCAGGTTAGTGCTTATGATGATTCGCTTAATGAGGGGGCATTGTCAATTCAGGAAACAGGTATTCCCACTAATGCTCCAGTACAAAATTTTAGTATCAAGGGAGTTGAGTATGTATCTTGGTGGAATGGCCAATATTCCTCTTCAGATTCTGATATCTCTCTTGATAATATAAAAAATACCAATGCTAATAATGTAGGATTATTGGTAACCTGGTATATGGACACCGGTACCTCAAACACTATTTATAGTGATGCTGATAAGACACCAACCGATGCAGATGTGGTAAATGCAATAGGTGATATTCACAGCAGGGGGATGGAGGTAATGCTTAAACCCCATGTTGATTCTAAAGACGGCACATGGAGAGGAGAGATTGCTCCTTCAGATATAACTGCCTGGTTTAATAGTTATAACAATTTTATTACACATTATGCACAGATTGCCCAGGATAACGGTGTGGAATATTTATGTATAGCTACAGAATTGAAGAGTTTATCCGGAACTACTTATGAATCTAGTTGGAATACAATTATAGATAATATTGAAGTTATCTATACCGATTCTTTAACTTATGCATCTAACTGGGATGAATATACAAATGTATCTTTCTGGAACAGATTGGATTACGGAGGATTAGATGCTTACTTCCCATTAAGCGAGGCTCAAAATCCTTCTGTAACGGAGTTGATAGATGGGTGGAGTAATTATAGTGGAACTTGGGGAACTCACAACTGGGTAGCTGAGATTGAAGCATGGCAGGCTATCATAAATAAACCCATAATCTTTACAGAGATAGGATATAGAAGCATTGATTATGCGGCTAAAGAGCCATGGGCATGGGGGACATCTGCTACGTATAACGGTCAACTGCAGGCGAATTGTTACCAAGCTGCTATTGAAGTATTTAAGGAAAAAACATGGTTTACTGGTATGTACTGGTGGGATTGGTTAACTAATCCTAATGCAGGAGGAGAAGGAAATACTGATTTTATGCCGCAGAATAAACCAGCGGAAGCTACTTTGACTGCTCTTTATGGAGGAGGAGAAATTAATAATCCACCTAATATACCCACTCAGCCTTCAGGAGCTACTTTGGGTAATGCTGGAACATCTTATAGTTATTCAACCTCAACTACTGATCCTGACGGGAATCAGGTAAGCTATGTTTTTGACTGGGGAGATGGAACTACCACCACTACCGGATATGTTGATTCCGGAGTTGTGGTTAGTGCGTCTCATACATGGAGTAAACAAGGAGTATATACTATAGTAGTAAAGGCTATAGATGTCAAAGGAGCAGAATCAGATTACAGTGAAGGATTAAAACTGAGAATGGCACGTCCAAGTAATGCTTTATTTGAAGAAGAAGTTTATCAAGATCTTAGTCAGATGCGAGTATATCCAAATCCATGGAAATCTACCAGTGGCAGTGGTGGAATAACATTTGATCAACTTTCTGAAGATGTGGATATAGCAATTTATAATATAGCCGGGGAGTTAATCTATGAGGAAAAAGATAACTCAGATGGTTCAATAATATGGAAGCTTAAAAATAATAGAGGTGATTCCATAGCCAGTGGTATATATATCTATTTGCTTAAGGATGAAAACGGAAGTAAAAAATCAGGGAAGTTAGCAGTAATAAAATAATAATTATTGAAGAAATGTGAAAAATGGAGTATAATAAAAATAGATGAGGAGTGTGAATTATATGAAAAATAAACAAAACCTAATGACAATCCTGGTATCAAGCTTAATCTTCTGTAGCATCTGTTTTCTGGGAGCAGGTGTTTCTCATGCTGAAGAAAGCGGTGCGGCATTTCTTAAGATAGGCGTTGGAGCCCGTCCGATAGGTATGGGAAGTGCATTCGTAGCAGTGGCTGACGATGCTACAGCCGTATTCTGGAATCCGGCAGGGTTATCTCAGTTAAAGACTCAGCAGATAAACGCTATGCATACGGAATGGATTTCAGATATTAATTATGATTATATTGGTTATGTCAACCCCATAGGTAAAAATGCAATAGGAATAAGTGTCGTTTATCTATCCACAGGAGATATAGAGAAAAGGGGAGCCAGTGGTGAGGATTTAGGGAATTTTACAGCTTATGACGCTTGTGCTACGATATCGTATGCTCGCCAATTAAGTTCCATAGTAGGCTTGGGTATAAATTTAAAGGTAATCCAGCAGAAGATAGAAAATGAGACAGCAAATGGTATAGCAATAGATATAGGGCAGATGTATAAATTACCTGTAACGGGCATAAGTTTAGGGATAGCCGTTCAGAATATAGGACCCAAAATGAAGTTCATAGAAGAGGAATACTCATTACCTTTAACCGTTTCAATAGGAACAGCTTACAGGATACTCGGGTTATTGAATCTTGGGTTGGATGTAAAACATCAGGTAATAGACGACAGAACAAGTATAAGTTTCGGCATGGAATACCTGCCGGTAAGTGTTTTAACCTTGCGTGCCGGATATTTAATGGGTTTATTGAAATTAGAGAAAGAAACAGGACAGGTGGCCGGTGTGTATACTGATTTTAAGGAATTAACAGGGGTAGGTGCAGGGTTAGGATTCAATTTAGGGATTACAGCTGTTGATTATGCCTTTGTTCCTTACGGTGATTTAGGGAATACCCACAGAATTTCGTTATTGGTTAAATTTTAATAAATTTTGTTTTTTTTGATGGACCCCTTGACAAACAGCAAAATCAGTGCTATACTCACTTATGGTGAAGATGAAAGGTATTGTTGAAAATTAAATAGACTTGATCCGATAAAGGCAAACCATTCCGAAAGGGTGGGACGCAAAGCTACGGGGCTAAAGATAGCCAGCCGGGTTGCCGAAGATTAAAAGAGTAATAATTATTGCTCATCCATGCTTGCCGGGCTGTCGGAGGAAAGATAGCGCGGCTTTTCATTTTGCAACTAAAGCAGGGGTGGGCAAGATGATTAAGAACAAAATTGCTACAACAATTATTTTTATGATGTTTTTCCCGGTGTTCGTAAGAGCGGCACAGGATTCAAGTGCGGTTTTCAAGAATTTATGTAATTTTGAAGACGGGATAACACAGAGCTGGGTAAATGATACCAGTGACTATTTTGGCGATAACCTGGGAATTCCCTCAATTTCCTCTCTTTATGCTAATGACGGCAACAATTCTCTTGCTTTTCCCCTTGATTTAGATTCAAAAGATTCCCGGTATAATTATATTCATGATGCTGCATATGTAACTCCTGAGAATAGAAATTTCTCCAGTTATTCAGATTTAAGGCTCTATGTTTATCTGCCTCTTGATGCAGGCATTACTTCTTCAAAACCTCTTTATAGCACTCTTTATATAAAAACTGGTTCAAGCTGGGCGTGGTTTGAGAGCGAGACGTTCAATAAGCTTGCTTTAGGAGAATGGACTGAGGTCAGTCTGGACTTATCCAGTGCAAAAGACTCAGGGGGAACAATAGGTGAGGTTAGAGATTTAGATAATGTCAAAGAATTAGGAATTCATATTTTTGGTGCTTCTGATAGTAGTGGCACCACTTTTTTATATATTGATTCTGTACAGGCAGGAACTCTTGAACACGTTGATGTTCCACATCAGGTGAGGGGATTGAAAGTCACAAGTCCCGGGGTAGGAAGCAGACTTAATATAACCTGGGATAAAAATAATGATCCGGACTTGGCCGGGTATTATGTATACAGGAACATCAGTTACGGTGATATCGGAATATTGGTGGGTGACAGGAGTACAAACAATTACATTGATAAGAATGTAACAGATGAGGTTACTTATTATTACCAGGTTAGTGCTTACGATATTTATGGTAATGAAGGGGATTTATCGCTGCAGGTTTCTAATACTTCCACAACAGATGAAAATAATATATTTGTTATGGAAGGAATGAGTTATGCCGCGTGGTGGAATAATAGTTATGAGTCAAGTAATTCTGATAACTCCATTTCAGAATTGAGTAATACAGGAGCGAATTTTGTGGCTTTAATTGTGACTCAATATATAGATTCAGGAAGTTCCAATATTATTTATGCGGATTCTAATAAAACACCTACTGATGATTCAGTCATTCGTGCTATCAATGCAATTCACAGTTCAGGGATGAACGTGATGCTCAAGCCGCATGTAGATTGTAAAGACGGGACGTTCAGGGGTGAGATTGCGCCTGGCAATAAAACAGAATGGTTTAGCAGCTATAATGATTTTATTGGCCACTATGCACAATTAGCTGAGGATAACGGGGTGGAATTGTTAAGTTTAGGCTGCGAGTTAAAAAGTCTCTCAGGTGAATATTACCTTGATGATTGGACCCATGTAATTTCTAATGTTGAAAATATATACAGCGGGAGTCTGACTTATGCGGCTAATTGGAATGAATATAAAAGCGTGAGTTTCTGGAGCTATTTGGATTATGCAGGAATAGACGCATATTTTCCTTTAAGTGATGAACAGAATCCTTCAGTTGAAGAGTTAATTAACGGATGGTCTGGGTACGAAGGTATTTACGGGATACATAACTGGGTAGCGGAGATTGAAAACTGGCAGGCACAGATTGAAAAGCCTTTAATTTTTACTGAGATCGGTTACAGAAGTATGGATTATACTGCCAGGGCCCCATGGTCATGGCAGGATACCGCCGGTTCCTATAACGAAACTCTTCAAGCCTCCTGTTATGAGGCCGCGATGAGTACTTTTAAGGATAAGGACTGGTTCATCGGGATGTTCTGGTGGTGTTGGTTAACCGACCCTTATTCAGGCGGGACAGGAGATACGGATTATACTCCTCAGAATAAAACAGCTCAGGAAGTGCTTACTGACTGGTATACCAGACAGAAAAGTCCGAACAGTGCTCCGCAGCAGCCGGATGAACTTTCAGGACCGTATTGCGGAATTACCGGTACTTATTACAGATATTCAGCTAAGGCTGTTGATCCTGACGGAGATAGGATTAAATATGTCTTTGACTGGGGAGATGGGATGAGTGAGGATACTGACTATGTTGATTCAGGAACAGAAATAGGGCTTGTTCACAGATGGGACGAAGAAGGTAAGTTTAATGTGAGAGTTAAAGTGATAGATGATGGAGAAACCTCCTCAGGTTGGAGTGAGGTTCTTGAGGTTAAAATAACAGAGTTTTCTCCTACTAATCCTGAAGAGCAGATACCAGTCGATTTCTCCAATGCAAACATTTATCCCAATCCATGGAAGATAAACAATGCTTCCGGGGCCAGCGGTATAAAGTTTGATAATCTTACTAAAAACGCTGATTTAGCAATCTACAATATTGTCGGAGAATTAATATACAAAAAAGAAAATATAGAAGAAGATTCCACCACCTGGGAATTAAGGAATAGTAATGGGGAATCAGTAGTCAGCGGCGTCTATGTATATTTACTCCTCGACGATAAAGGTAATAAAAAGATTGGTAAGGTAGCGGTGATAAAATAATAAAAAAGGGCTTAAAATATCGTCTATAAAAAAGTTTCCAGAGCCCTTGACAAGTCGTCAAATCGTGCTATACTTATAGTGGATAAGGAAAGAACCGAGTTTTTTGAAAATCAAATAGTTTCGATCCGATAAAGGCAAACCACACCGAAAGGGTGGGACGCAAAGCTACGGGGCTAAAGATAGCCAGCCGGGTTACCGAAGATTGGAGAAAGATGTTTATTGTTCATCCATGCTAGCCGAGCTGTCGGAAATAAGATAGCTCGGCTTTTCATTTTGCAGAGATAGCAGGGGTGAGCAAAATGACAGCACTAAAAAACATCTTAATAATAAGTATATTAATAAATGGACTAACCATTGTCTATCCTCTCAACACGGAGGGGATAGAGGGGCGCATAGGGGTTCATTCTTCCGTCTTCCCAGCCAGTGATGGTCAGGGTCTGCATCGTGGAACAAATTCGGATGACGAGCAGGAACGGTGGAATGAACCTCGTTTTGTTTCAGGGGAGTTGCTGATAAAATTTAAGAACGAACCTCTGGGCAATAGGCCTTTCAATATGCCTCCTATTAAAAGATTAAATGACCGTTTCGGTATGGTAAAAATAGAGAAAATCTTCCCGTCAGCTAATTTACCGCCTGATATTTCTTATCAAAGGTCACCTGTTGGTTATCAGATATCCGCAAATGAACTTTCACGCTGGTATAAAGTAATCCTTCCTGATGGTGTTGATATCAGCAGTTTGATAGAGGAATATCAAAACAATCCTGAAATAGAGTTTGTTGAACCAAATTATATGTATAAGATTGCGGCTGTTCCCAATGATAGTTATCACAATTCTGAGGGAACATGGGGACAGTCTTACCAGGATTTATGGGGTTTGTATAAGATTTATGCAGAGGACGGCTGGGATATTGAGACAGGTTCTGATGAGGTTGTTGTAGCAGTAGTCGATACCGGACTTGATTCCGGTCACCAGGATATAGTGAGTAATCTCTGGGTTAATGAGGATGAAATCCCCGGCAATTATATAGATGACGACGGGAACGGATATGTTGATGATATTAATGGCTGGAACTTTGTAGGGGTGTCCGGAAACCTTAAGGACGGGCATGGTCACGGGACACATGTTGCAGGGATAATTGCCGCTACCGGCAATAACGGTATTGGAATTAGCGGTCTATCCTGGAACTCCAGGGTTATGGCATTAAAAAGCCTCAATGATGATGGATATGGAATTACAGGAGATTTAGCCAAGGGCATAAGATATGCTGTTGATAACGGTGCCAGGGTAATTAATATGAGCTGGGGAGGAAGAGCAGTATCGCAATTGATTACCGATGCCCTGGATTATGCTTACGGCAAGGGATGTGTTCTGATAATTGCTGCCGGTAATTCTAACTCGGATGCTAGTGAATTTTTCCCGGCTAACTATAATAACGCAATAACTGTAGCTGCGACTGACTCACTAGATGTGAAAGCTTCCTTCTCTAATTATGGGAGTGTAGTTGATGTTTGTGCTCCGGGAGTTGATATACTGAGTCTGCGAGCCGAAGATACAGATATGTACAAAGATAACGCACATACAGTAGGTTATTATTATTACAGAGCCAGTGGAACGAGTATGGCCACGCCTTATGTTAGCGGTCTTGCTGCACTTATCCTTTCAAGAAATCCGGACTTCTCCCATGATGAGGTAACCCTGGCGATAATTTATTCAACCGATGACTTAGGAATTGAGGGTAAGGATATTGATTATGGTCATGGGAGAATAAATGTGTATAAAGCATTAGAGACTGCTGATGGTAACCTCCCTGCAGTCGGGAAGATTGGCGCAGTTGATACTCCTGCTGACAGCGGGCATAGTATAACACTTTTCTGGAATAACAGCGGCATTACTGATGAGGTTAAAGGATATAGAATATATTACAGCAGGCAGCCTTTTAAGAGTATTAATGATGAAGATGTTAGTTATTTTGACGCTTCTCCAAATGAGCGTAATGATGTTACTTCCTGTGTCGTTACAGGTTTAGGTGATGAAAATTATCCTTATTATTTTGCGGTTATTGCCAATATGTTTGATATCCAGCCTCCTACGGGAGAAAGGACCAGAACATCCAGTTCTTCTTCTAATTATATCTCCACCATCCAGGCAGTTTATCCGGTAGATAATGTTGTGGATACCACCGTGAGCGATGATGTCATTATTGCCGGAGGAGATCCATACACAAAGGTTGTCATACCACAGGGGACTAATAACGGGAAGATATTAGATATTACGCTTCCTGAGAGAGACGACCTCTATCTTACTACAGGAAGTTCCAAGAGTAATGAAAAAAGTGATGGTTTAAATTATTTGGATCCTGAAGCATTAGAGATGACTACAAGAGAGTTTAAGTCTTCCGAAGCGATAGAAGGAAAAGTAAGAATTGTTATTTCGTATCCTTCCGAAGCTCCTGCTTCATATGAAGATGACCTGAGGATATATAAATTGGATGAGTTCTCAGGTGAATGGGAAATACTGCCGGGTATACAGAGTGTAAATACGACCCAGGGAATAGTAACAGCTGAAGCTGAAGGGTCAGATTGGTATAGAGGCACTACGTATAGATTGTTTGTGTCACTCTATTCCTCGGAAAATCTCAACGAGGCCATAGTATATCCTAATCCTTACAAACCAAACAGTGGACTGGGGCATACCAATATTATTTTTGATAATTTAACCGAGAATGCAAAAATCAGAGTATTTAACATAGCAGGTGAATTGGTGAGAACAATGACCGAAGATGATACTGATGGAAGGTATGAATGGAATGCTACGAATGACGGTAACGAAAGATTGGCAAGCGGCGTTTACATTTATCTTATAACCGATAATAGCGGGCATAAGAAAACAGGTAAACTTGCCGTTATAAGATAAGCATAGTGTAAGGTGTGAGGCTCAAGAGGAAAAGAAAAGGAGAGATAGAAATGAAAGTTATCACTCCGGGAATCAGAAAACAAGTTAAGGCAAATAAGAAAGGGTATAGGTTTTTAAGTATTATATTACTCCTTTTTGCTTTACACTTTACACTTCCTGCTGTTTTTGCTGCTGGTATAGGAACTACTGGAGCCCAGTTCCTCAAGATAGGGGTTGGTGCCCGTCCAGTAGGGATGGGAAGTAGTTTTGTTGCCGTGGCTGATGATGTAAATACCGCCTATTGGAATCCGAGCGGGTTCAGCCAGATTAAAGGAACTGAGCTTACCACGATGTATTTGAGCTGGTTTGAAGGGATTGATTACGGATATGTAGGATATGCTCAATCCTGTGGGGAGGGGATAGGATTCGGGGGAGCTTTGACATATTTAACTACAGGGGATATTCCGCAGACCAATCTTGTAGGAGATAACACGGGAGCTTATAGCGGAGAGGATATTGCATTTATTCTATCCGGGGCCAAGGCTATCAATGAAAAGATTTCATTAGGAAGCAATATAAAGATAATACAGGAGAAAATTGAATCAGAGGTTGCCAACGGATATGCTTTTGATATAGGAGGATTATATAAGATTAACCAGGATACAAAATTAGGTGTAGTTGTTCAAAATATTGGTTCAAAAATAAAGTTTGTTTCTGAATCGGATGCTTTGCCGTTGAATTGGAAGATAGGGGCATCCCATAAACTGTTAAATAATAGTCTAATTTTAGCTTTAGATATAAATTTCCCGATAGATAACAATGTAACCGAACACATAGGAGCTGAATATTTAATAGGAGATGCGATTGCTTTAAGGTTAGGATATAAAACAGATACAGTTTCATATTTAGGTGGTGAATCAGGCCTGTCCGGTGGTATAGGAGTTGAATTTGCCGGGTGGTATAGCATAGATTACGCATGGGTGCCTTACGGGGATTTAGGCCAGACTCACAGGTTTTCTCTGTTGATGAGATTCTGATCTTTCTAAACAATATGTTATAAAAAATGTCCGCCCGAAGTGGGTAAGGCCAAAGATGGCCAGAGCAATATCTTAGCAAGGCCATAGTTAGTGGAGGATGTCCTCCAGGAGAAATTGAGGACTACCCCTGCTCCTCGACTACTGTTGGTAGTGTAAAGATATGATTCTGCCTCAGGCGGGCATTTCTTTTTAAGCCTCCGGGATTTAATCCCGGGGGTTTTATTTTAAGGATAATAGATGATAAAACAGTAATATTTAGATCCAACAGACCTGATTATGTAATTTCGTCTTATAGTATAATAAATATTATAATAAAGAAAAATCTCCCGACCAAAATTTTCTTGACACAAACACATTAAAAGAAGTATAGTAAAAAAAGAGGGATAAATACATTATTTATATATTGTATAAATTAAAAAGTAAGGAAAAATATGAAAAGATTACAAAGAATATCTGGTTCTATAGTTTCTGTGATTAAAATTTGGAGTTATTTTTTGCTTTTCGGTTTGATTCTGCTGGTTGCAGGTTGTGCCGGACATAGGTTACCGGTTGTTTCTACCCCAGTGAGTGATGTGTCTCAAAATGCTTATGTACAGGGTATGGGATTTGTAGATAATTCTCAATATGATGAAGCTTTGAAATCTTTTGAGGGTGTTCTTGACTTGGATCCTACGTTTGAGCCGGCATATGCAGGGATATGCTTGGCATATACGGGCAAGGGTGATTACAAGTTAGCCGAGGAAAACGTAAATAGAGCATTAAGTCTGAACAAACGTAATCCCGCACCTTATGTAGCTTATGGGAGGATGCTTGTTGCCCAAAGAGAGTTTAAGAAGGCTTTGAAAAAATTTAATAAAGCTATAAAAATAGACCCTTTATGTGCCGAAGCATTCTATTATAAAGGAGAGATATACGAGAAATGGGGAAAATATAGGGAAGCGCGCATATCGTATAAAAATGCTTTAGCTGTTGACAGCAATTATTCTAAGGCAAGTGTGGCATGGGAAAAATTGCAAGGAGTCGAGTAAAATTAAAAATGGAAGAAAACTCAATGTTAGAAAAT
>DAOVJB010000020.1 GCA_030673425.1 Elusimicrobiota bacterium
ACAGGATACATAAACAAACAATTTTCCAGTCCCCTGGTAATAATAAATTTCCTTATGCCTGTCCTGAACTTAGACGGAATGAAGAGTCTGTTTTTATTATCTATTGAATATTTATATTCTCCTATAAACATAAAATTCCCCACTTCTCCCCACTATTACCATTATTATACCCATTACTCCTTTTTTGTCAAGAGAAAGTTTCGTATGTCCCCGCCTCAAAACAGCTTGAACTTTGATATCCTAAAAATATAATAAAAATAAATAGGCGTGCTTAAATAAGCACGCCTATAACGAGGTAAATCATAAGCCGAATTCTGTTATAACACAGATTACACGGATTAAATAACACATCCATGTTTACCCCGTTAGATACGAAGTTATCTAACGGGGTAAATCCGTGTTATGATGGTCATTTATCTAGATCTAATATCACTATTAGGCTCAAGCGACCAACCCTCCCGCCTCTTCTCTAAATATAGAGAATTACAAGCAGGCTGCTTTTATCCCCCTGGCTATTAGATACCCAGGTAGATAGGCGGAACTATTCGGTCTTGCTCCCGGTGGGGTTTACCATGTCCTGTCTTCTTGTTAGACAGAATCCCTATAAAGACCCCCGATATTACTATCGGAGCGGTAGGCTCTTACCCTGCCTTTTCACCCTTACCCCCCTTGCTTGTTTGCACAAGCAAACATAGGGGGGCGGTATTTTTTCTGTGGCACTTTCCTTCCCTGATGTTTTTCAACATCAGAGACCTCGTGTTACGAGGCACCGTACCTTCCGGAGTTCGGACTTTCCTCCCCTTAATAAAATCAAGGAGCGACCATCGCTGATTTACCGCGTCTGGATTTTTTTAGTTTTATTTCAAGTTAATAGCTATATTAGCTAATTTATCTGCATGCTTATTCTTATTACGCTCGATATGAATAACCTCTGCTTTTTCGAAGTTTTTCAATAGTTGCTGTACCTGACTGAATAATTCCTTCAAGGATTTATTCTTCACTTTGTAATGGCCTGAAATTTGTTTTGTCACTAATTCCGAATCAGTAAAAATTTTAAGCTCGTTCGCTGTAAATTCTTCAATTACTACTTTCAAAGCTTTAATCAATGCCTTGTACTCAGCGACATTATTCGTAGCAGTGCCTATATATTCTTTTACTTCTCTTATTACATCCCCTCTTTCATTACAGAATACTATACCAATACCTGCATCTCCGGGATTTCCTCTTGCAGCACCGTCAATATAAGCTATCAAATTATTCGTCTTTTTTTGTAATATCACTCTTTCTCTTCCCAATAAAGAATGCGTGAACAATTCTCACAACAAATCAATTCCTTGTTTTTTCTCACTTCATTGATTAAGTCTAAAGTTATTTTCATATTACAACCGCTACAGTTATTATCCTTAATTTTAACAATAGCCGTACCTTTTTTCTTTTTGCGTATTTTTTCATAACGGCTCAAAGCTCCCGGCAAGATTTTCACAGTTAATTCATCTCTTTGTTTCTGTCTACCGGATAAATCTGCGCTTAAGGCTTCCTGTGTGTCTTCTAACTCTTTTATCTCATCTTTCATATTTTGTTCATCTTTTTTTAAATTGTTCCGCGCTTCTTTAAACCTGTGATTTAGTTGTTCTGTTAACTCCATGATTTCTAATATATTATCCTCTATTTTTGAGGCGTCTTTCTTCAGGGTGTTTATTTCATTCTGCAGGCTTGTATACTCTTTATTAGTTTTCACTGCATACAATTCTGTCTGGTGTTTTTTTATAGCCGACTCTTTTGTCTCTAATTCTATCTCTTTGTTTTTCCTATCAATCTGGATCGTATCTAACTCTCCTTTAAGCTCTTCTGTATGTTTTGTCTCTTGCTCAAAATTTTCTTTTAATGTACTAACCTCTTGAGGAATATCTGATATTTGCTTAGTTATCTTATCAATATTTATATCTATATTTTGCAAGTTAACTAATAATTCTAAATTGGAATTCAAAAGTATTAACTCCTTCCTTGTATTCGACTATTTTATAAATGGGCAATGTAGGATTTGAACCTACGACCCTCCCGACGTGAACGGGATGCTCTCCCGCTGAGCTAATTGCCCACGGTTTTCCAAGCAAATTATATTTCTATCACCTGGAAAAAAACTGGGCCCACCAGGACTTGAACCTGGGACACCCTGATTATGAGTCAGGTGCTCTAACCAACTGAGCTATGGGCCCTCCTCCTGGTCTTTATTCTATATAGTCCCTCAGAAGCTTGCTCCTGGAGGGATGGCGAAGCTTACGAATAGCCTTATTTTCAATTTGGCGAATGCGTTCTCTTGTTACGTTGAATTCCTTTCCGACTTCCTCCAATGTACGCGGATAGTTTTCGTCCCCTATACCAAAACGTAATTTGATAACCTTAGCTTCTTTTTTAGTCAAGGTATCCAGAATCTCTTCCATTTCTTTTTGACGCATTGTTTCTATAGCTGTTTTTACAGGAGAGATATTGTCTTTATCTTCAATAAAATCAGCTAACCTGCTGTCCTCCTCTTCACCAATAGGTGTCTCTAAAGAAATAGGTTGAGGAATTACTCTTAATACGCCTCTTACCTTCTCCGGGGTAAGTTTCATCTCTCTTGCAATCTTCTGCAAAGAAGGATCTAATCCAAATTCCTGACGATGATGTTTGGAGATTTTCTTCACTTTATTTATTGTTTCAGTCATGTGCACCGGTATACGTATGGTTCTTGCCTGGTCAGCAATTGCACGTGTAATAGACTGCCTTATCCACCAGGTAGCATAGGTGCTAATCTTATTACCTCTTTTATATTCAAACTTATCCACTGCTTTCATTAAACCGAGGTTCCCTTCCTGAATTAAATCAAGTAAAGATAAACCCCTGTGTACATGTTTTTTAGCAATACTTACTACCAAACGAAGATTTGCCTTAATCAACTTGATTTTAGCCTGAGAGATTTCATTTTCTATCATTATAATTTTATTATACAAGTCTTTTATTTGCTGAACTTCCATGTTAGTAGTACGGACAACTCTTTTAACTCTCTGGCGAATATTCTTGATTTTCCTGTTAACATCACGTATTTGAGATCCTGTAAGCCCAAATTCCTGTTTTATCCTGTAATTTTTCACCTTGCCACTTTTTATCTTTTTATTAATTTGTTTGAGCGTTTCTATATTTAATCTGTACTTTCTCTCCACCGTTTTTATCTCATATTCGCTATTCTCAATCCGTATAGCTAAACTTTTTATTTTGTTCATCATTTTTCTGATTCGTTCAGGATTCAGATTAAGTTTTTTTATTAATTTAGCAATTTTTAACTTCTCCTTATTAAGCCTCTTTTCTAACTCACGGAATATTTTTGGAGAGATATTGGTTTTCTCTAAACGCAATTGTGTCTTTTCGATAACTTTCTTGCTTTTTTCTATTTGCCTAACTATACTCTTAATTCTTTTGGTTTTGTTTTTTAACACCAATGGGGTTAAGTTTTTAACCTTTGTTATTTCTTTAGCATTAATCTCTCCTGATTTTAGCATTTCGTTCCAACTGGTAATCTCCTTAAATGCTACAGGAGTTTCTAAAATCATAGACTTAATCCTTTTCTTTCCTTCTTCTACGCTTTTAGCCAGTGCCACTTCCTCATCAGGACTTAATAAAGGAATTCGTCCTATTTCTTTAAGATACATCCTTACCGAATCGTCAGTCTTTAATTCTAAAGCAGAAGGAAGAATACCTGTTTCCTCAACCTCGCTTACCTGGATTGGTTTAACCAGTTTTGGTTTATATTCATCGACAACCTCAATATCTAAATCACTAAGTAAAGAAAACACACCCTCAATTTCATCTGATGATACTATATCATCAGGAAGTATTTCGTTAATCTCCTGATAGGTAAGCTGTCCGCTTTCTTTACCTAAAGCAATAAGTTCTTTTAATTCTTTTGAAGTAGGGCCTTTTTCTCTTGAGCGCGCTGCCATATCAATTCCTCCTTGATCCCTTTAAAGCCTGAATTAAATCTTTGTATTCCTGAAGAGTCTTTACGGAAGGCTGCTGGTTCCTATCAAGCATATTTTTAACTTCTTCTTCTAGTTTTTCATATTTTTGTCTTAAATTGTATTGTTTCATAGTTCTAATCAAACCTTCAACAGTTTTTTCTTTTTCTATATACTTCCTATCTTCCAATATCAGTTGAGAGATAACCTGGCTTAAGTGTTCATTTTGTAATGAATCTATTATTTTAACCGCAAAATCATCCCCGGTATATGAAGATAACTTAAATATTTCTTCAACAATTACACCCAATCCTAAAAAATTAAAATCCCCAGGTTTTAGCTCATCCTTCACCTGCCCTATTGTATCATGATCTATAAGCATAAGCTGAACAAGTTCTCTCTGGGCTTTCTCGATACCTGAGGTATCCTTTAATATAACCTTATCTAAACCCGATGGTTTTGAATCTCTAGACTTAATTTTGTCTAACTCTATCAGCAGTGATTCCTCGTCCAAGTGCAGACTTTGTGAAAGCTTCCTGATTTCCTCTCTTTGTTCAATAGCATTTCTTATACGGGCAATGCTTGGAAGCACTTCCTTAGCTACATAAACCTTACCTTCTGTAGTCTGTATATCTGCATTAGCCATAGCTAAATTTAATCTATACTCAACTAAAGGTAAAGACTTTCTTAATATTTCAATAAAAGCTTCCTTGCCGTTCTCACGCAGAAAATCATCAGGATCTTTACCGGAAGGTAATGTTACCACTTTAACCCTTAACCCGCTATCAAGCAATAAATCCAAGCCTCTTAAAGTAGCTGAAATCCCAGGGCTATCAGCGTCATAAGTAATAAGTACTTCCTCAGTATAGCGCTTAAGCAGATGCACATGTTCCTGAGTCAAAGAGGTTCCCAACGTAGCAACCGCATTTTCTATCCCGTACTGATGGGAGGTTAAAACATCAATATACCCTTCTAAAATAATAACCTGTCCTCGAGAACGAATAGCTCCAGCAGCAATATTAAGTCCATAAAGGTTCCTGCTCTTATTATACAGGAGCGTTTCAGGAGAATTGAGGTATTTGGGTTTTTTATCCTCACTCAACACCCTTCCACCGAAAGCAATAACCTGTCCCTGATGGCTATAAATAGGAAAGATCAGTCTTTCCTGAAAATAATCACGGGAACGCTGGCTTTCTGCATAAAAAGAGACCAACCCTCCTTTTTTCAACAACTCCAGAGAATACCCTTTTTGCTGGGTTGACCTTAATAAATTATTTCCTTTTACAGCATAACCTATCTTAAATTTCTTTATAATATCTAAAGAAATCTCCCTCTTTTTAAGATAAGTCCTGGTTTGACCGGTATTTTTTAATTCCAGCAAATACCTATGATAATAGTCCGCCACGTATTCATTTAACTTTAATAAGCTTTCTTTTTCCTTATACTCTCTGCTAAATTCCCTGTTCCTAGCAGGTGAGGGTAATTTGACCCCTGCTCTTGTGGCTAATTTCTTAACCGCCTCAAAAAAAGTCAGCCCTTCCATTTTCATTAAAAAGTTGAAAACATTTCCTCCTGCCCCGCAACCGAAGCAATGGAAGATTTGTTTTTCGCTGCTTACCATAAAGGAAGGGGTTTTCTCATTATGAAATGGGCAGAGAGATTTATAGTTACGCCCTGCCTTTTTCAATATAATATATTCTGATAATATTTCTACAATATCACTGCGACTACGAACATCCTCAATTATTTCCTCAGGAATAAACAAATACAGCCACCTTCTAATCATTCCGGCAATAATTATGTTTTTATTCTTTGAAACCTTCTAAAACCAGAACAAGGGATAATTTTAATCTCAGGCGCTTTTTTTATCACTTCATCAAGTATCAAATTTAATCCTAAAGAATCAGAGGAAATATGACCTGCAATGACCACATTAATGTGAAATTTTTCGGCGTTCTTTCTGTGTTCCTCACTCATATGCATACCAACAATAGTCCCCACACCAGCCTGGGATAATTTTTCCAGAGTTTTCACTGATCCTTCTGTCCCGCCTGTCATGTCAACAAATATTTTACCCGCTCGTTTTTTTTCGTTTCCAACAATTATTCTGGGAGCATTGTTGTTCTGGACAGCTTCTTTGTATTCAGGTATCTTCTTTAGAATATCTATTATGTCATTTACCCTCTCAGGTTTTTCACCATCGATTAATTTCTGGAGAAATGTTACTACATGATTATCTGCCGGGGTATGAACACACATAAAAGATATACCCAGTAATTTAGCTGCATCTACGGCTCTATTATGATTTACAGGCATAACTTTTCTTTCAACCTGCTTTATCCTCTCATCCAGAATTCCCTCGGCAATATTAATCGGGACTCCGTAACGTCTTAAAATATCAGCCTGCATATGCATAACTTCATAAAAGTTAGCATATGCCCTGCCTGCTGGATGATGAGACATTACCAGGTCTATTTTTTTACCTTTCTTACGGAGCCAGTCAGCTAAAAGCAACTCCCCAACATCTATATCTATGCCGACCAGAATCGTTTTAACCTGCGAGTTCAGGCTTCCATGTAATATACGAGTATCAGCATAAGGATTGGATAGTTTTTCCTGGTCAAATGACGCTTTGTCTTTAGATTTTAGCTCCTTAAACTCTTCTTTCAACCTGGCGAGTTCTTTTTCTACTTCCTTTTTTCCCCGTGGATCAGCATTCTTCCCTCGCTCTACAGCTAATCTATAGAAGTCTTGAAGTTTCAAAATGATCCTCCCTTTAGGGTTGTTATCAAATTCTATCCTCTCTTATTTCGAATAAGTCCTCGGAAAAAATCTTTTCTTTGCCTTTTTTCTCCTCTTACGCTCCGCTTCCTGCGCTTTTCTCTTTTTGCGGGTACTGGGACTTTCATAGTATTCGCGTCTTTTTAACTCATGCATAACCCCAGCTTTTTCGCACTCTCTTTTGAAGCGGCGAAGAGCATTATCGATAGATTCATTATTGCCAATTTTAATTCCAGCCATTTATTCATTACACCCCCCTCAAAATAATATTTTAACAAATTTATTCCTACATTACCTCACCCTGGAGGCCACTTGAACAGTCGACCACCCAACAGGTGAAAATGGATATGAAAGACCTCCTGCCCTGCATCAGCATTACAATTGACCACGACACGGAAACCCTTTTCTGCAATTCCTTCCCTGTCCGCGAGCTTCTTTGCTATCATGTAAATATATCCAACAATATCCTTATCGCCATCTTGCAAATCCATCACTGTAGGGACATGCTTCTTAGGTATAATTAAAATATGGGTCGGTGCCTGGGGCTTAATATCACGAAAAGCAACTATCTTATCGTCTTCAAAAACTATATCAGCAGGAATTTCTTTTTTAATGATTTTACAGAAAAGACAGTCTTCCATAATACTATTCTCCCTACTATTAATATAATTATAGTTAAACTATTATATCACGTTTTTTAATAAAATCAAGTATTTTTTAAGGTTTTTTTATCCCATTAGCAAAACCAGTATAGCCTTCTGCAGATGGAGGCGATTTTCAGCCTGGTCAAATCCTATAAATTTACTGCTGTCCATTACCTCATTGGTAATCTCTTCTCCCCGATGAGCAGGTAAGCAGTGCATAACCATTGCATTATTTTTGGCTTTTTCCAGGAGCTTTCCGTTTACCTGATAGGGTTTAAAAACCTTGAGTCTTGTCTTTAGTTCAGATTCCTTGCCCATGCTTATCCAGATATCAGTATAAACTATATCAGCATCCTTTACTGCCGAAGAAGGGTCGCCAGACAAAATAATATTTGCCCCGGTAGATAAAGATATCTTTTTGGCTTCTTTTATGACCTCTTTATTCGGCTCATACTTTTTTGGCGTGCAAAGCACAAGCTGTAATCCTAACTTGCTCGCCCCGTATGCCCATGAATTAGCCACATTATCACCATCACCTATATAGACTATCTTTAATCCCTTAAGAATCTGCTTTTTCTCCAGGATAGTATATAAATCAGCTAAAACCTGACAGGGATGAAGCATGTCACTTAAACCGTTAATGACAGGAATAGTAGCATATTTAGCCATATTAACTATATCCTTATGGCTATAGGTTCTTATCATTATACCATCTAAATACCTGGATAATGTCTTAGCTGTATCAACAATGGTTTCCCCTCTTTTCAATTGCAGGTCACTTGCACTCAAAAATAGAGCATGTCCACCTAGTTGAAACATTCCCACTTCAAAAGAGACCCGGGTTCTGGTAGAAGCCTTTCCAAAAATCATCCCCAAAGTCTTGCCTTTAAGAGGAGTATAGCTTTTGTTACTTCTCTGTTTTTGTTTAATCTGCTTGGTAACATTAAATATTTTTTTAATATCTTTGACACTTAAATCACTTATAGAAATTAAATTTTTCATAAATCACCTCTAAAGTTTATCTAAACTTAAAGCCTATTTTGATATAAAGGAAATTTCTTGCAGAGTTTTTTTACATCTTCTCTTATCTTAGCTAAATAATCCTTGTTATCTTTATTATCTATACCCTCAGCAATCATCCTGGCAATTTCTTTCATCTCGGGTTCTTTCATTCCTCTTGTGGTCAGAGCAGGAGTTCCCAAACGAATACCGCTGGCAATAAACGGTTTCTCGGGATCATAGGGAATAGTATTTTTGTTTACGGTAATTCCTGCTTTATCCAGAACTTTTTCTGCATCTTTACCCGTGATATTTTTACTGCGTAAATCCACCAATAAAAGATGATTATCAGTTCCTCCTGAAACAATTCTGAATCCTTCCCCAGCCAACGATTCCGCCAGTACACCGGCATTTTTTACAATTTGTTTTTGATATTCCTTAAATTCAGGCTCTAAAGCCTCCTTAAAAGCAACTGCCTTAGCAGCAATAATATGCATTAAAGGCCCTCCCTGGATACCAGGAAAAACAAGTCTATCCAGATCCTTGGCATATTTCTCTTTGCACATAATCATCCCGCTTCTTGGCCCCCGTAATGTCTTGTGGGTGGTGGTTGTTACAAAATCAGCATATGGTACAGGAGAAGGATGTAGCCCTGCAACTACCAGACCAGCAATATGAGCAATATCCGCCATATGGTAGGCTCCTACCTCATCACAAATCTCCCTGAACTTCTTAAAATCCAGGAAACGAGGATAAGCACTGGCTCCTGATACAATTATCTTTGGTTTATGTTCCTTAGCCAATCTTCTAAGTTCTTCATAATCAATAGTCTCTGTTTCTTTATCCACCATATATGGAACTACCTTGAAATATTTTCCGGAGAAATTCAAAGGATGTCCATGGCTGAGATGCCCACCGCAGCTAAGGTCCAAACCCATTATTGTATCCCCAATATTAAGACACGTCAAATAAACCGCTATATTAGCCTGGGTTCCTGAATGAGGCTGGACATTGACATGTTCGCAACCAAAGAGTTTTTTTGCTCTTTGGATAGCTAAATCTTCGGCAATATCCACAAAATCACACCCGCCGTAATATCTCCTGTGCGGGTATCCTTCAGCATATTTATTTGTCATAACAGATCCCTGTGCTTCCAAGACTGCCTCGCTGACGAAATTCTCAGACGCTATTAATTCTAATTCATATGCTTCTCTTTCTGTCTCTTTTTTTATTGCCTCAGCAATTTCCGGGTCAACCTTGCTTAAAACACCCATTGACTGCCTCCCTCTTTTTCGCCATTTTAATTTCTTTATAATTTTTTCAAGATATCTTTTTAATTCATTGGCACACTTTACATAAATTTCAGCAGATTGATTGATGGGATCAGGAATTTCCATGTCATCATCTTTTTCATCTTCATCCTTATATGCAAACTCCTTTAACAGGAATGTTTTCTCTTTCGCTGAGGGAACATATTCCAGAATCCTCTCTTTATGTCCATGTTCCATCACTAAAATTAAATCCGCTTCTTCAATAGCCTCAATACTAACCAGACTGGAAGAATGTTCGGTAATATCTATACCCTGCCTCTTCATTATATCAACAACTATTGGAGGAACTCTTAAAAGAGAGGATCCGATTACCCCTTGAGATTTCACATTTATATCAGTTATTCCTTCTTTTTTTAACATATCTTTCAAGATAGCCTCAGCCATAGCACTACGACAAGTATTCCCTGTACATATAAAAAGAATGTTTTTAATCATTTAATACCTTCCAAATTGTTTTTTTACTTATATATCCCTCCCTTAATATTTTAGGAGGTGACACTGTAACATCAACTATTGTCGACTCTATGCCTAACTTGCTTTTCCCAGCATCAATAATTAAATCAACCTTCCCTTTCAATTGCCTGATTGCACCTGAAGCCGTTAGGACACTCTTTTTCCCGGAAATATTGGCACTTGTGGTAGCAACAGGTATCCCTGCCTTTTTAATTAACTCAAGAGCAATCTTGTTCTTGGGCATTCTTAATCCGATTGTTCCTTCCTGGGTCTTAAATATTAAGGTTAAAGGTCCTGGCCAGAATTTACTCATCAATGCTTTTGCTGAAGAAGAAATCATTACTCCTAATTTTTTAACATCATTCTTACGGGCAAGCAAAAGAATTATCGGCTTATTAGAGGATCTCTTTTTTATCTCATAAATTCTTTTAACCGCCTCGGGTAACAATGCATTAGCTCCCAAACCATACACGGTATCAGTAGGAAAGATTACTAACCCGCCATTTTTAATAATCTGAGCGGCTTCTTTGATTATACTTTCCTCAGGTTTTTCAGGATTGATTTTTAATATCTTTGTTTTTTTAGTATTCATTCAAGTTCTGTAATCAGCATTAATTTTTACATAATCAATTGACAGGTCGCAGCTAAATACCGTGGCTTTCTGTTTTCCTCTTTTTAAATCAACAATTATGCCTATTTTTTTATTCTTCAAAATAGTCTTCGCCTTTTTTTCCCTAAATTCAGCTTGACAGCCATTATTAACCAGTTTTATCATTTTCTGTACTTTTTCAGCATCTATAGATGCTAAATATATATCTATTTTCCCGCTATTAACCTGTACTCCTGCACTTCCAACAGCTACTATAATTCTCCCCCAGTTCGGATCCATCCCAAACATAGCTGTTTTGACCAGAGTAGAGTCAGCAATGGCAAAAGCAACTTTCTTAGCATCACTAAAGCTTCCTGCACCCTCTACAGTAACCTGCAGAAATTTTGTAGCACCTTCTCCGTCACTAGCAATCATCCGGGCCAATTCCAGGGTTATTTCTTTTAAATAATTACTAAACTTAGAAAATTCGCTATTATCTTTATTGATCATCCTATTTTGGGCTAAACCATTAGCCAGAACCACTACCATATCATTTGTGCTAGTGTCACCATCAACGGTAAGCATATTAAAAGAATCATCCACAGCACTCTTCAAGGCTCTTTTAAGCAAAGATCTTGTTATTTTTACATCAGTGATCAGAAAACAGAGCATTGTTGCCATATCAGGACAAATCATCCCCGCCCCTTTAGCAATACCTGTAAGTATTATCGTCTTTTTACCTATGGTAAACTGCCTGCTTACTATCTTGGAAACAGTATCGGTGGTCATTATTGCTTTAACAAAAGAATCAATATGGCAACAATTGGAACTATTTATATCCTTACCTAGTTTCCTTATACCTGTCTTGATTTTATCCATCGGCAAAAGACTGCCTATACAGCCTGTAGAAGCTACAATAACATCATCTTTTTTAACCTTCAGTATATCTGCCGTTACTCCAGCCATATTCAGGGCATCAGTCATACCCTTTTTGCCGGTACACGCATTAGCACATCCTGAATTAGCTACAATTGCTTGAGCTTTTCCATTAGAGGCATGTTTTAAAGATACAAGCACCGGCGCTGCCTTAACCTTGTTTCTAGTAAAAACACCCGCTGATACAGCAGGAACCTCGGAGTAAATTATACCCAGGTCTTGTTTGGTGTTTTTAGTAATACCAGACCGTATTCCTTTAAGGAAAAATCCCTTCGGCAACTTAACCATCTATTCCCCTTAAGATTAAATCTAAGATTAATAAGCTATATGGAATCAAAAAACGAACTTAACAGATGCTTTGCTTCCTCTTCCTTGCTCTCAGGAACTAAAATCTGCATATATCCGTCAGCATATTGAGCCGCCGCATGAGGCGCAAACGGTTGAATCATAACCGGAATATTATTATTCTCCAGTATTCCTTTTATCATATCTGCTATAGACCGATTAGGAGCAATATGTATCTGTTTCATCATTTCTTCTTTGAAATTAATCCTATAGTCTCATCAAAACCATACATTAAATTCATATTATGAACAGCCTGACCTGAGGCACCTTTAATTAAATTATCTATAGCAGTAATCACCACTATCCGTTTGTTGCGATTATCCACTACTACACCGATATCACAATAGTTCGTGTATACAACGTTTTTAATCTCAGGTAATTGTCCACAAGCAAGCACCCGCACAAAAAGTTGTTCTTTATAGAAGCTCTTAAACTTTTCCACGACTTCTTCTACAGATATATCCTCTTTAGCGGATAAATAAATAGTAGCAAGAATTCCTCTTTCTACAGGAATAAGATGAGGAGTAAATAAAACGGTTATATTATCTTTTGCTAATTTGCTCAATTCCTGCTCAATTTCAGGAGTATGCCGATGTACCCCTACAGCATAAGCCTTAAAATTAATCTTACTCTTATCATCCAAAACAAACTGTCGGCCGGCACCGGAATAACCGCTTTTAGAATCAGCAATAACTAAATCAGCACCTACTATCCCTTCAGCGAAAAGAGGTGCACAGCCTAAAACGATACTCGTGGGATAACATCCCGGATTGGCAATAAGCTTGGCTTTTTTGATTTTAGACTTATATAACTCGGGTA
>DAOVJB010000093.1 GCA_030673425.1 Elusimicrobiota bacterium
GCTCAAACGCATTCAACCAATTCATCCTGTAGCATCATTACAACCACCATATAATATGATAAGACGTGGAACTGAAGATGAATTACTTCCGTATTGTAAAGATAACAATATCGGGGTGATTGTTTATAGTCCTTTGGCATCAGGATTGCTTACAGGCAAGTTTACCAGGGGAAATATTAAAAATCTGCCTGAGGATGATTGGCGAAAGACAAAAGATACAGATTTTCAAGACCCTGTTTTGACTGCTAATCTTGAATTAATTGAAGGATTACGTGAAATTACCAATAAGAGCAATAAAACTGTAGCACAGCTTGCTATTGCCTGGATTCTGCAGCGTCTGGAGGTAACAGCAGCTATTGTAGGAGCAAGACACCCGGAACAGATTAAAGAAACTGCCCTTAGCGGAGAATGGATGCTGTCAGAGGAAGACATTTCTGCTGTAGAGATATTGCTTAAACAGCGTAAAAAGTTCTTGACAAAAATATAGGCACTATGATATAGTTGAAATTGAGAATAAATTGCAATAGGAGTAAAAACATTGATTAGTCAGGAAGAAAAGTTTTGTAATTTCCTTAAATTAAAAGGGTTGAAATTTACTCCGGAGAGGAAAACTATCTTAAAGGAAATATTTTCTTTCCATAGTCATTTTGATGTAGATAAACTTTATGACAAGTTAAGAGAACAGAAAGAGCATATTTCGCGTGCTACCATTTACAGGACTCTTCCTTTATTGGTTGGGAGCAATCTGATTAGTGAGGCTCTGCGTTGTGAAGGTAAAATTAGTTATGAACATATATATGGACACGAACATCATGATCATATGATTTGTATAAAATGTGGAAAAATTATTGAATTTAGAAATGAAAATATTGAAAAATTACAAAATGAAATTTGCAAAAAATATGGCTTTAAAGCTGTAGAATATAGATTAGGAATCAGAGGATATTGCAACAAGTGTTCTAAAAGGTCTAAAAAAGAAAGGAATCTTTATGGGACTGGTTAATTTAACTCAGATGGAATCTGGACAAAGTGGTGAAGTAGTAGAGATTCAGGGTGGATTTGGTATTACAAGAAAGTTAGAATCAATGGGTATTAGAGTAGGCAAACAGATTGTTAAAGTAAGCGGCTTATTTCTCCGTGGACCAGTGACTGTTAAAGTTGGTAATACACAGTTATCTATGGGACATGGTATGGCAGCTAAGATAATTGTAGAGGTATAAGAATGAAAAAAATAGTACTTATGGGAAATCCCAATGTAGGAAAGAGCGTAGTTTTTTCCAGGCTTACAGGAACTCATGTGATTGCTTCCAATTATCCTGGTACCACGGTAGAATTTACAGAAGGCTTTGCCAAGATAAATGAAGAACAGGTTACTATTATTGATGCACCCGGAACATATACACTGGATCCTACCTGTAAAGCAGAAGAAGTTGCCGTGGAGATGTTGAAGGATGTAGATTTAGTGATTAATATAATAGATGCTACAAATCTAGAAAGAAATCTTTATTTGACTTTAGAACTTATGGAGAAAGATATACCTGTTATAGTTGCTCTTAATATGTGGGATGAAACTAAGCATAAAGGTATAACCATAAATGTGGAAAAGCTTGAAGAGTTTCTAAGAGTACCTGTGATTCCTGTAGTCGCTGTTACAGGACAAGGGATAAATAGATTAGTTGGTAGGATACCAGAAGCTACACCTCCAGGAGTACGCAAACATAAAAGGGGTGAAAGATGGAAAGATATAGGTAGAATTATAGATGAGACTCAAAAATTAGAACATCGTCATCATACATTCCTTGAAAGAGTAGAAGATGCCAGTATACATGCACTCACAGGAATTCCTATTGCGGCTGTTGTGATTTTTATTGCATTTAAGATAATCAGATTTATTGGTGAAGGTCTTATCGGATATGTTTTTGAGCCACTGTTTGAAAATATTTATGCTCCTGTAGTTATGAAATTAAGCGAAGTCTTAGGTTCCAAAGGATTCTTGCATGATATAATCATAGGTAAACTTATTGAAGGAGAAATAGATTTTGTACAATCATTCGGATTGCTTACCACAGGACTTTTTGTTCCTATAGGTATGGTGTTACCTTATGTGTTTTCTTTCTTCCTGGTTCTTTCCTTTTTAGAAGACGTTGGATATCTACCCAGATTAGCTATTTTATTGGATAATTTAATGCATCGTTTAGGGTTACATGGTTATGCTATTATTCCTATGATACTTGGATTAGGATGCAATGTTCCCGGTATTATGGCTACCAGAATTCTTGAGAGCAGAAGAGAAAAATTTATTGCTATTACCATAATGTCTATAGGTGTTCCCTGTGCAGCATTACAGGCGATGATATTCGGTTTGGTTGGTAAACAGGGAGGACTGTATGTAGCAATGGTATTTGGTACCCTTTTTATAGTTTGGCTTGCTCTTGGACTTATCCTAAATTTAAGTGTTAAGGGTTTTAGCCCATCACTTTTAATTGAAGTACCGCCGTATAGATTACCCTCATGGCGAGCATTACTAAAAAAATTCTGGATGCGATTATTTTATTTTATCAAAGAGGCACTACCAATAGTTCTTTTAGGAGTTATTATAATCAATACTCTTTATATATTGAAGGTATTTGATGTTATTGCTGATTTGACCGCACCTGTTGTGACAGGTTTACTGGGATTACCTAAAGAAGCAGTTATTGCTATACTAATTGGTTTTTTGCGTAAGGATGTAGCAGTAGGTATGTTGGCTCCATTTAATTTAACTGCGCAGCAATTGGTTGTAAGCAGTACTGTACTTGCTATGTTTTTCCCGTGTATTGCCACATTTACGATTATGTTTAAAGAATTAGGAAGTAAAGATACGATTAAAGCCACAGCGATAATGGTATTTGTTTCATTATTAGTGGGAACAGTTCTTAATTTCATATTGCGTATAGTATTATAATAATATTGCGGTTTTTGTATAAAGTTCTTAAGAATAGAAAATATTTTTATCCAAGGAAGGATTTTTGGATTAGAGAGGAGATAAAAATGCAAAGTTCAAAGTGTAAGAGCAGGATAAACAGCTAATATTTTTTTAAGATATATTTGCGAATGTATCTCAATTGCAATTATAAAAAATGAAAAGGAGAATAAGAAATGAAAAAATTAACTATAGTACTAGTTTTTAGTATAATGATAATATTACTCTTTTCAGCAACCATCAAAGCTGAATCACTATCTAGCGTCGAGCTAAGTGGTCACATTGATATCGAAGTAAACATTCCCAAAAACGAACAACTCTCTTTTGAATTGGGAGGAGTTACGGTCAATATTGACTCTTTCCTCGCTGATGAAGTTTCAGGGTCTATTGTTTTAAAACCGGGTGCTGAAATTGAAGAAAATGGGACCATATTGGATGAAGCCTTTATAACAATCAGGAAGTATAAACCAATCAGCTTGCAATTTGGGAAAATGAGTATGCCTTTTGGCATCTTCAACAATCATCTAGTATCTGATCCTCTCACTAAGGAGTGGGAGATCAATGAAGTTGGGGCTATCTTTGGTAGTGATATAGAAGATTATAATCTTTCCTTTGCAGCGGCTGTCTATAGCACCGATGTTTCTAATACCGAAAGGCTCATTAACTATACTTGTTTATTAAACTATATTCAAAAGAATCTCTTAAACTTAACTCTGTCTGTACATTACGGTCCGCAGGGAGCAAATGTAAATTATACTGATGTTGGGGGTAGTATAGAGACTATCTTTGAACCATTCATCATGGACGCTGAGTATGTTCGAGCGATTAGTTGTGGTAATAGAAAATCCAAGCCATATACTGCTTACATCGGTTTAGCTTGGCAAGCGATGGAAGAATTGGAGATAGCTTCACGCTATGAGATAAACAGAGATGACGATACTGCAACCGACTCCACAAAGAGTAGCCTTGTGATCGGCTTGAACCTGGGGATAACTAATGATTTAATTCTTAGTGTTGAGGTGCGACAGGATACGATGGATTTCGGTGTTAGCAGTAATCGGGGAGTTATCAAATTAGGCTATGAATTTTAATTTACTATTTTGTGGGTTCTTTTTATAAATTCAGAAAGTGAATATATAACTTTTTTATTTTTCTTTATTTTTATTGATATTCGACGGTAGATGAAAGTATTATTAAACAAAGATAAAAAAAATAAAAATTTGTCTTGACAAATTTTTTAATTTTTTGCTATATTGTTTGCTCGTAGGGTAGCTAACCAGTTTGTTCTTTTGCTGATACTAGTGAAGGTAGAGCTCAGGCTGGGGCCGCTAATAGAACCTGGAACAGGGGCAATGAAGTATGAAGGTTAGAGGTAGGCTCTCATACAGAGTCCCTCCCTACAAGAAAAGGCGGAGTTTGGAAACTCCGCCTTTTTCTTTTTCATCTATATATATTATATATTTATATAACACATTTCTTAAAATAATCTTGACAATGTAGTCTTTTTGATGATATATTATTTCTTACTGGATTTGCTATATCGTCTTTAATTAAGAGAGGATAATCTCTAGGAATGTTTATTGTTCTTATCGGTTTATTGGGCGGTTTTGCTATTTTTATTTATGGGATGAAAATAACCTCTGAAGGACTGCAAAAGGTTGCCGGAAGAAAACTTAAGTTAATTATGGAAAAACTTACTGGTAATCGTCTGATGGGTGTTATTGTAGGCACTGTTGTTACCATACTTGACCAGAGTAGCAGTGCTACCACAGTGATGTTAGTAAGTTTTGCTACGGCTACCTTGATTACATTGCCTCAGGCTTTAGGTGTTATTTTAGGTGCGGACATAGGAACCACTTTCACAGTACAGTTAATTGGTTTTAAGATTTATGAATATTCTCTTCTTATTGTCAGTGTTGGTTTTTTATTGATGTTTTTGAGCAAGAGACAAAAATTCAAGTATATAGGGCAGACTTTTTTAGGAATCGGTTTTATTTTTTTTGGTATGCAGATAATGGCTACCAAAATCGCACCTCTAAAAGAATATCCGGCGGTTGTTGATATTTTTATGAGTTTTAGCCAGAGACCTCTAACAGGGGTGATTGTTGGAGCAATATTTACCGGATTAATTCAAAGTAGCGCAGCAGTTATAGGATTGATTCTTACCATGTCTATGCAGGGATTGGTTGATTTATCCGGGGCCATACCTATACTTCTTGGAGCAAACATTGGAACCTGTGCTACTGCGTTATTAGCCAGTACAGGTGCCTCACGGGAAGGTAAGAGAGTTGCTTTAGCTCATATTTTCTTTAAGATATTCGGGGTGGTGATATTTTTCCTTCTTTTAGGACCCTTTATAAGGTTTGTATCTTTAAGTTCAAATAATTTGCCACGCCAGATAGCAAATGCGCATTCACTTTTTAATATTAGTATAGCAGTGATTTTTTTGCCATTTATCCCCCTTTATGTGAAATTTATTAATGTTTTGATCCCGAGAAAAAAAGAAGAAGAAAAATTTGGACCTAAATACTTAGACCCGCGTATTTTAGATACACCTGTTTTAGCATTAGAGCAGGCAA